>CALBIE010000864.1 GCA_937893495.1 uncultured Verrucomicrobiales bacterium
TGAGGGGAATTCCAGCCGTCCAGTCTCGCGAAGCTGCTGCGGCTGGTCTGCGACAGCCGCGCGCCGGGGGCAGTCTCAAGATGCGCCCATGCGGCAGGAATCCCCAGGGATGCCCGTGGGGCTGGATCGAGATGCTTCAATTTCCGTGGTGGAAATGTTCGACGGCAATAGTAATAGTGATACGCCAAAATTCGCCTCGTGATTCGTGTCGGCAGGTTGCCTTAACTTCGTTACACTTTCCCCATGGCGAAACGATTGTTCCTGTTGGATGGGATGGCGCTGATTTATCGGGCGCATTTTGCTTTTATCCATCGGCCCATCATCAGTTCGACCGGCGTCAATACTTCCGCGCTTTATGGCTTCACGAATACGCTGTTGGACATCATTGACAACCAGAAGCCGACCCATATCGCGGTCGCTTTTGATACCTCGGCCCCGACCGAACGCCATGTGGAGTATCCGGAATACAAGGCGCAGCGTGAGGAGATGCCGGAGGATTTGAGCGCCGCGATTCCGCATGTCCAGCGGATGATCGAGGCGTTCAACATCCCCGTGATCATGATGGACGGTTATGAAGCGGATGATGTGATCGGCACGTTGGTCAAGCGCGCGGAGAAAGAGGGCTTCGAGACCTACATGGTCACCCCGGACAAAGATTTCGGCCAATTGGTTTCAGAAAAATCGTTTCTCTATCGACCCGGCCGCAAAGGTTCCGAAGTGGAAATACTCGGTGTGCCCGAAGTGCTGGAGAAATGGGGCATCACGCGAATTGATCAAGTCATCGAGATCCAGGGATTGCAGGGTGACTCAGTGGACAACATCCCCGGCATTCCGGGCATTGGTCCGAAGACGGCGCAGAAGCTGATTGCCGAGTTCGACACGATCGAGGGCCTGCTTGCGAACGCGGAGAAGCTCAAGGGCAAACAGAAGGAGCGCGTCGAGGAGTTTGGGGAACAGGCGTTGTTATCGCGGAAGCTGGCGCGGATCAACATCGAGGTTCCGGTCACGATTGAGTTCAGTAAGCTGGAGCTTGAAGAACCCAACGAATCTGAACTGAAAGATCTTTGTGTCGAGTTTGAGTTCAACTCCATCGGGCGCAGGCTGTTTGGTGAAGATTTCAAGGCGGGACGCGGTGCGAGTTCGACGGACACTGGGTTGGCGAAGCGGCCCGCGAAGGTTGAAGCCTCCGAAGACAAAGCGCCCGAGGTCGCGGCGAACCTGAAGACCATCAAGGACGTCAAGCACGACTACCGTGTCATCACGACAGCGAAAGAACGCAGACAACTCGCCACGGAGTTGAGTGGACTGAAGTCGTTCTGCTTTGATGCGGAAACAACCGGATTGGATGCCCGGACGGCGATTGTCATCGGGCTGGCATTTTCATGGAAGGCACACGCCGGTTGTTACGTGCAATTGACCGCGCGTCGGTTTGAGGAGGACAGCCTGTTCGCGCAGATGGACACCGACGCGATGCGCGAAGAGGTCCTTGCCGCACTGGGGGATTTTCGCGATGTGCTGGCCGATGAATCGATTGAGAAGGTCGGGCACAATCTCAAATACGATCTCAGTGTGCTGGGGTGGCACGGGATCGAGGTGAAGGGAAAACTCTTCGACACGATGCTGGCCCACAGCCTGGTCGAGCCGGAGCAGCGTCACAACATGGATTACCTGTCCGAGGTGTATCTTGGTTACACGCCGGTCTCGATCAAGGCGTTGATCGGTGAGAAAAAGGGCGCGCAGGAAAACATGGCCAATGTGCCGCTCGAAAAGCTCGGCGAATATGCGGCGGAAGACGCGGACGTCACCTGGCAATTACGCGAAAGGCTCGAACCGTTGCTGAAGGAGAGACAGCAGGAGCGATTGTTTTACGAGATCGAATCGCCATTGCTGCCGGTGCTCGTGGACATGGAACACGAAGGCGTGCGGATTGACGTGGGGGCGTTGGCCGAGTTCAGCGTGGAGTTGCAAAAACAGATGACCCGACTCGAAAGTCGCGTGCACGAACTCGCCGGCACGCCGTTCAACCTGAATTCCCCGAAGCAGCTCGGCGAGGTCCTGTTCGACAAAATGCAGTTGGTCAAGAAACCGAAGAAAACGAAGACCGGTCAATACGCGACCGATGAACAGACGTTGACCAATCTCGCCACGGAACATGAGATCGTGCGGGCTCTGCTCGAATTTCGTACTGCCGCCAAACTCAAATCGACGTACGCGGATTCACTGCCTCAGACGGTTTTCAAACCCACGGGTCGGGTGCACACGACCTACAATCAGGCCGTGACGACGACCGGCCGACTGGCGTCATTGAATCCCAACTTGCAGAACATCCCCATCCGCACGGAGATGGGCCGCGAGATTCGCAAGGCGTTTGTTCCGCGCGATGAAAAGCACGTGCTGCTTTCCGCGGACTACTCGCAGATTGAACTGCGTATCATCGCTTCCGTCAGCAGGGACAAAGGGATGTTGGAGGCGTTTTCGAATGGCGAGGATATTCACGCGGCGACCGCCGCGAAGGTGTTCGGCGTGCCGTTGAAGGAGGTGGATTCCGACCAACGCCGGATGGCCAAGATGGTGAATTTTGGTCTGGCCTACGGCATGTCGACGTTCGGGCTGTCGCAACGGTTGGGCATCGGCCGCGGGGAGGCCGCCGGGATTCTTGAAGAATACTTCCGGCAGTTTCCCGGCATGCAGGGATACATGGATAAGACCGTCGAGTTCGCCCGGGCAAACGGTTACGTCGAGACGCTGACCGGCCGTCGGCGGTATTTGCGCGACATCACTTCCGCCAATCACACCGTCCGCAGTCAAGCCGAGCGCAACGCCATCAACATGCCAATCCAGGGAACCGCGGCGGACATGATCAAGATTGCCATGAGCCGCATTCATGCCGCGTTGGTGGAGCAAGGGTTGAATACAAAAATGATCCTCCAAGTGCATGACGAACTGGTTTTCGATGTGCCAGAGGAAGAAGAAGAGAAAGTCCGGGCGTTAATCGAGGATCGCATGAAAAACGCCATCCCGATGGACGTGCCGATCGAGGTGGAGATTGGGACCGGTCAGACCTGGCTGGAAGCACATTGACGGCCAGTCCGATCAAGTAGCAGACGACATTAGGAGGCTCTGATATTATTGGTTTCTCAAATGGACGAGAGCCTCGTCACCTCGGCTGCTACCGCGGGTCGCAATTTTAGCCACCTGTTAACCGATTGGACGCGGTCATGCTTTTTTTTCGGAATCCTCATCCAGAAACACCAGCTTGACCCCGCCTTTCTTGCGGGAGGATTCGGTGAAGTCATCCATCAGGTTTGAATTCGACTGCAACTGCGTCGCCGTCGGAGCAGCATCTGATTGCTCCGGTTTGGGGGCAAGAGCATCACGCAAGGCATTTTCCACCAGCGAGGTGCAATGCACCTTGGTCGGGGGCAGGGGACCGAGATCGGCTGCGAGTTCTTCTCCCGACATCGTCATCGCTTCCTCCGCAGTCTTCCCGCGAATGAGTTCCATCGCGAGACTGGCGGCAGCGATGGCGGTTTCGCATCCGAAGGATTGAAAGCTGGCTTTGTCGATGACTTTCCTGCCGCCGTCTTCCTTGTATTTCAGCCACACGCGCAGCATGTCGCCGCAGTTTGCGCTGCCCACTGTCCCGATGGAATCCGCGTCGGCCATCTCCCCCATGTTCTTTGGGTTCTTGATGGCGTCCTCGACGCGTTTTTGAAATTCGTCGCTCATTTTTCCAGTTTGTATCGTCGCAACGATTTGTCCACTTCCCGTGCCCAGGCGTCAATGCCGCCGCGCAGGTATTTGGCGTTCGTGAATCCGTGACCAACAAAATAGGCGGCAGCGTCGATGCTTTGTTCGCCCGCATGGTCGTAAAACGTCAGGAATGCCTCCTTGTCGGACGTGGACATCAACTGCTGGACCAGTTCCTGATTTACAAACTCGGCACCGTCAATCTTCACGGCGTCCCATTCCTCGCGAGTGCGAACGTCCAGGAGGCGAATGGTTTCACCGGCTTCGCGTTTCGATGCCAATTCAGTCGGCACGATTTCCATCGCCTTGTCCTGTTCGTGGCCGGCGCGGATTTCAGCAATGACCTCGGTGGCCTTCAAGCCTCCATTGCGCTCACATAGTTCGCTAATGGTTTCGGTCGGCTGGAAGCCGCAACTCTGGCAGCCACCGATGTGATACTTGCGAAACAAGGCCCGGCGCGCTCCCGGAAACGTGTTGAGCACGTCAGCCATCGTTGAGTCTGCGGATATGTCGGTCAAATCAGTCATAAATCTTCCGGTCGTATTCCCGTGCGTCGGGCAATTCGGGCCAGCATCCGGGGTCCGATTTCGTCTCCGTCGTGGAAGGCGAAGACGAAGTCATTCCAATCGGACCGGGAAAGTATTCGATGCGATCCTCGCTGCCGCTTGAGGGTCCAACCGATTCGGTGCAATGCCGCCAGAACAATACGCGCTTTGTGTGAACCCCCCTGACTCATGCTGCGACGGAGAATACCTGCAGGTCCGGCACCGGTTCACCGTGTTCGATCCGGTCGGCAATGATGCGAAGTGCGAGCGCTTTGCCGTGCGCGACCGCTTCATCCCGGGTCTTCCCGTACGCCAATGCGCCGGGGAGATCGGGAGCTTCGGCAATCCAGCGACCGTCCTCTTCCTGCTCGACCTCAATCTTGATATTCATGGCGTTAACGTAACGGCTGGGGTTTCATCTGTCGAATGGGAATCCCTGCTCTCAGTTTCCGAAAAACTTTTTGATTTCGTGGACGACTTCGATCAGCCGATCCACCTCGTCGGTCGTGTTGTAAAAGTAGAAACTGGCCCGGGCGGTCGAGGGGACGCCGAGTTTCTTCATCAGCGGTTGCGTACAGTGATGTCCTCCACGCAATGCCACACCAAATCGGTCGGCAATGGTGACCACATCGTGCGCGTGTACGTCGTCGAGCAGGAAGCTGACGAGTCCGGCCCGGCCTGCCTTTGGCCCGAACAGCCGCGTTCCTGAGACTTCCGCCAGTCGGTCATAGGCGTATTGCGACAACTCCTGATCGTGTTGAAACAATTTGTCGCGTCCGATTGCATCCAGGTAGTCCATGGCCACGTGAAGTCCGATGGGCCCGGAGATGTCCGGCGTTCCGGCTTCGAACTTGTGGGGAATCTTGTTCCAGGTGCTTTTGAAATAATCGACCGTCGCAATCATCTCGCCACCACCGTGATAGGGTGGGGTTTGATCAAGAATCTCGGCGCGTCCATGAAGAAAACCAATTCCGGTCGGGGCACACATTTTGTGGCCGGAAACAGCGAGAAAATCGCAGCCGATTTCCTGGACGTCCAGTGGACAATGGCCGGCGCTTTGCGCGGCATCGACGAGGGTCACAGTCCCATTCTTCCGTGCCCGCGCGCACAGTTCCGCCACGGGATTCACGACGCCAAGCGCGTTGGAGATGTGGACCATCGAGAAAATCTTCACTTCGGGAGTGAGTAATTCATCGAGCTTCGGCAAATCCAGGAGATGCTCGTCCTCGGTGATGGGCAGGTAGCGGAGTTTTGCGCCCGTGCGTTCCGCCAACAACTGCCACGGGACGATGTTGCTGTGATGCTCCATCTCCGTGAGCAGGATGACATCGCTTTCTTTGACAAACTTGTTGCCCCAGGCGGTGGCGACGAGATTGATGGCTTCCGTGGTTCCGCGCGTGAAAACGATTTCATCCGCCGATGCGGCGTTGATGAATTGAGCCGCCCGCTTGCGGGCGCCTTCGTAGGCGTTGGTGGCGCGATTGCTTAATTCGTGAATGCCGCGATGGACGTTGGCGTTGTCGTGCTCGTAATATTTTACCAGCGCGTCAATCACCTGCCTTGGTTTCTGGCTGGTGGCGGCGTTGTCGAAATAAACCAACGGATGTCCGTGCACCTGTTGATTCAGGATGGGGAAATCCCTGCGAAAGGCTGACCAATCTGGAGTGGATGAAGCCATGAAAATCAGAATTTCGCCACGGATTGAACACGGGGCAAACACGGATTTACTGACACGAAACGAACCGCGAACGCGCGACGAAAAGAGCCGGTACGACAAATGAAACGGCGATAACCGTTATCTGTGTTCATTCCGTGTTTCATCCGTGGCTTGAAGGAAATCACATCAACCCCAATTGCAGGCGGGCGGCTTCGCTCATCATTCCCTGGTTCCACGGCGGGTCCCAGACGATTTCCACATTGGCTTCCTCGACGTTTTCGAGATTCATAATCTTGGTGAAGGCGTCTTGTTGGATTACGGGCCCCATTCCGCAGCCGGGCGCGGTGAGGGTCATCTTGACGTCCACTTTGTATTCGCCGGGCTTGCCGTCGGCGGGTTCCACGTCGCAGTCATAAACCAGTCCGAGGTCCACGATGTTGACCGGGATTTCCGGATCGAAGCAGGATTTCAATTGGTTCCAGATTTCCTTTTCCATCTGATCCTGCGTGAGGTCATCGCCGAGCTTGGGAGATGGCGTGCGTTTTGGTCTGGCTTCCTCGGGATCCTTCCCGAGTGCATCGGCGTCCTTGCCTTCAATGCGCGCGAGTCCCCCGATGAATTGCACGGTAAATGAACCGCCCATGACCTGGGTAATGGTGACCTCAGTCCCTTCGCGAAGGTTGCCTTTGTCGCCGGAAGGAATCCGGATGGCATCGACATCGCGCTTCAGTTTGACGTTCTCGTAAGTGGCAGAGTG
>CALBIE010000865.1 GCA_937893495.1 uncultured Verrucomicrobiales bacterium
GGCATCTGCAACTGCAACCGGTGTCGCGCGGCGAGAACATTGTCGTCCTGGAGCCACGCGAGGACGATGTCTTCTCTGGCCGAGTTGAAGCCGCGTCGGGAATCTGGTGCAGCGGCTTGGTGCAAACGTGGCTGGACTTGAGCGTGGCCGGCGAACGGGGAGGCGAAGCGGCGGAACATTTGTTGCGAGAGAAGTTGTTGCCGGCATGGAAGGAGGTTGCGCCATGAACGAACCGGACATTGCCCGCGATTACCAGGAGCGTGACGTGAAGGCGGCCTACTCGGTGCTGATCGAGTTGAGCCAAGTGCTCGGCGCATGGCGGGAGAAGTTCGTGATCGTGGGCGGCGCAGTGCCCTGGCTGTTGCTGGGCGAAGCCCGCCCGAAACACATCGGCACGCTGGACATTGACCTCGACTTGAATCCTGAAGCGCTGGCCGAAGGCGAATACGCGTCGCTCGTTGAGGCGCTGGAAAAGAAAGGCTACGAACGTGGCAAGACAGGATTGAAACCGTTCCAGCTTCGCCGCTGGGTGAAGCTGGACGAAGGCGATGCGGTGGGCGTGCTGGTGGATTTGCTGATGCCGCGCGGTGCGTGTGGCGATCAGAATGAAGACAAACTCGTCGAGGGATTGCGAGTGCAAGGCGCTCATGGCGGCGACGTGGCGTTGACCCAGAACACGTCGAGGAGATTTGAAGGGCAGATGCCGGATGGCCGAACCAATGAAGTCGAGTTGCTGGTGGCCACCATTCCAGCGCTGCTGGTGATGAAGGGCTACGCACTCGTGGGCCGCGACAAAAAGAAAGACGCCTACGACATTTGCAGACGGACGCTTTCATGCAGGTGTCCGATTTGCTCAAATCGAATTGGACTTCAAAAGTGAGCTGAACCGCCCATGCCCCACGCCTACACCGAAAACCAGCTTGTCGAGCAGCCCGCCATCGGGTTGTTCGCGGAGTATTCGGCAGGGCCAAACCCTCATCCCCGTCCCTTCTCTCATTGAGAGAAGGGTGGCCGGCTGGCTGGGTTGAGGGTGCGCAGCTTGACCGATACTTGACTGACACTTGACCCAGGATTGACCCATTGGCAGACTGTCCGACATGAGCTACCAACCGCAATTCACCATCACTCCGGCGCTGCTGGCACGGGTGGAAAGCATTGCTGCCCTGCGGGAGCGCATCCAGGGCGCAGCGGTGCAAGTGCCGTGGATTCCCGCGCTGCAAAAGGATACCCGGGCGCGCAACACCCACAGTTCAACCGCCATCGAGGGCAATCCGCTCACGTTGGAGGAGGTCCGCGCGCTGGAGGAAGGCGCGACGGTGGCCGCACCCGTGCGGGCGCGGCGCGAGGTGCTGAATTATTTCGCGGCGCTCCGGCACGTCGAGAAGCAGGCGGCGAAGAAGCGGTTGACACACGAGGATATTTTCCGACTGCACGCGATCATCGCGGGCGAGGCGGGGCGTTACCGGACGATGCGGGTGCGCGTGGGGCAATTCGTGCCGCCGCCGCCGGAGGATGTGTCGGGCCTGATGTTCGAGTTGTTGGAATGGTGGAACAAGGAAGCGCCAGAACTTTCACCGGTGCTGAGTTCGGCCATCGTGCATCATCGCTTCGAGACAATTCATCCCTTTGCCGATGGCAACGGGCGCGCTGGCCGGGCGCTGGCCTTGTGGGAGCTTTACCGGCGCGGGTTTGATTCGCACCACATCTTTGCGGTGGACGAATTTTACTGGGAGGATCGTCCGCGCTACTACGCGGCGTTGGATGCGGTGCGGCGCGAGGGCGACGACCTGACTTCGTGGCTGGAGTATTGCGCCGAGGGTTTGCGACAAACGCTGGAGCGGGTGTGGGAACGGATGGGGCAGCTCTCCGTCTCGGCGGCGCGCGAGAAAGTGATTCTGCGTCCTCGTCAGGAGCAGTTGTTGAAACTGCTCGGCAAAAGCGGTGGCATGACGCCGTCCGAACTCTGGGCGGCACTGAAGATTTCCAAGCAAGGCGCGATGGATTTACTGCGGCCGCTGGTGAAAGCGGGATTGGTCAAGCGCGTGGGCACGGTGAAGAGCGGTCGTTACGTCTTAAAATGAGCGCGTACGCCTACACCGAAGACCAGCTTGTCGAGCAGCCCGCCATCGGATTGTTCGGCGAACTCGACTGGGGAACGGTGTCTGCTATGGAGGAAGTCTATGGCCCAACGGGCACGCTGGGACGGGAAACGTCGGGCGAAGTGGTCCTCCTGCCGCGCCTTCGAGCGGCTTTGGAGAAGTTGAATCCAAAGCTGCCACCTGAGGCCTTCGACAGCGCCATCGAGGAACTCACCCGCAGTCGCAGAGCGATGCTTTCAGTAGCCGCAAACCGCGAGGTTTATCAACTGCTGAAGGTAGGTATTCGGGTCAGCGTGGCTGACGCCGAACCCTCGCCCCAGCCCTCTCCCAAAGGGCGAGGGAGCGGGAATTCGACACCTCGCTCCGGCCCTCTCCCTGGTCGAGGCGGAGAGGGTGCGAGCCGCACGGGCAATCACGGCGCGCTGGGGACAGCACGCCCTACCAAGGGCGAACAGACCACAGTCCGGGTGCAGGTGATTGATTGGGAGAACCCGGCGTCCCGGCCAAGCAGGCGTTCGATGACAACCTGACCAGTTACAAGCACCCGCAGAACGGTATTCCAGCGCTGTTCTGCTACAATGCCCGGCTCATCGCCTCCAACGGCACGGACAGCCGGGTCGGCAGCATGACGGCCGAGTGGGGTCACTT
>CALBIE010000866.1 GCA_937893495.1 uncultured Verrucomicrobiales bacterium
GTTTGATGATTGCTTCGACTTTTTTCATTTCAGATTGCGGTTGTTATTAATTTATATTCCGACCTGAAAGGAGTTAAGCAGGGAGGATGCCAAGTGGTTTGAGCCGGTCTCAAGTGACTGATTATAAAGGGTTTTCTGGTGATCATTAATTTTTTGAGTCTGTAACATGAACAGAACACTGTAGATATTTGGGCACCTCGTTCAGATTGATTCAGTCCGCTGGAAATTGATGGGGAGGGAAAGGAGGGCGACTCGAAAGTCGCCCTCCTTGGGCTTATTCGTTGAATTACTATCGTTGTTCGGTCGCGAAGTGCGGGTAGGCTTCCATGCCGTGTTCGGCAATGTCCAAACCTTCGGCTTCTTCATCCGGGCTGACCCGCAGACCCATTACGGCCTTGAGGATGCCAAATGTGACGAGCGCGAAGACAAACGCGAATGCCGAGATGGAGAACGTGCCGATGACCTGCCACTTCAGGCTGCCGCCGCCGAATATGCCCACGGCGATGGTTCCCCAGTTACCGCAGACACCATGCACTGAGATGGCACCGACCGGATCGTCAATCTTCAGCTTGTCGAAGAACAGAACTGAGAAGACGACGATGATACCGGCGATACCGCCGACGAGCACGGAGGCCCAGATTCCGATAACATCGGCACCGGCAGTAATGCCGACGAGACCGGCAAGGATGCCGTTCAAGGCCATCGACAGATCAGGCTTCCGGAGTACGATCCAGGAAGTGAACGCCGCAGCCAGACCACCGGCGCAACCGGCCAGGGTCGTGGTCACGAACACGCGGGAGACCGCCTGCGGGTCGGCGCTCAAGACCGAGCCGCCGTTGAATCCGAACCAACCGAGGAACAGCATGAACACGCCGATTGCGGCCAGCGGCATGCTGTGTCCGGGGATAGGCCGAATCTTGCCGTCGATATACTTCCCTTTACGCGGCCCAAGCAGTATCGCTACAGCAAGCGCGGCATAGCCGCCAAAGGCATGCACCAGTGATGAACCGGCGAAATCCGCGAACGGCTCGCTCAACCAGCCACCGCCCCATTCCCAGGAACCGGTAATCGGATATCCGAACATCACGAGAATCGTCGCGCCCACCATGAACGTGCTCAATTTGATGCGCTCGGCCACGGCACCTGAGACAATTGTCGCAGCCGTCGCGGCAAACATCGCCTGGAAGATAAAATCACCCCAGATGGTGTAGCCAGCATTGTAGGTTGCGGTGAGGTTTTTGACCTCGCCGGCGGCATCAATCGCGGAGGGAATCATTCCGCCAATCGCGAAAAACTTACTGATGGTCCAGCTGTCGCCCGGATACATGGCGTTGAAACCCCATAACGCATAGGTCAGCACACCCATGCAGATGATGAACACGTTCTTGAACAGAATGTTGACCGTGTTCTTCGACTGGGTGAGTCCCGTTTCCACCGTCGCAAAACCGAGATGCATGATGAACACCAAAGCCGCTGCGATGAGTATCCAGAGGTTATTTACGGTGAATTGAGCAAACCCGGGAGTTTTCGTGAACTCCTCGTAGCTTTTGTAGCCTGGCCCTTCCGGTGCGGCGGGCACGGCTTCGGGTGGAGCGGCGGGCGCGGGTGGAGCCGGCGCTGCTTCCTTTACGGCTGCCGGCGCCGCGGCTTTCGCCGGGGTGTCCTGGGCGTTGGTCGAAAATGAGTTGCCGATCAGTACGCCGGTGATGGTCAATATAGATAAGAATTTTTTCATTCGATGATTTCCTTTCGAGTCAGTGATTGATCTGCCTTATACGGCCTCCTCGCCTTTCTCTTCGGTACGGATACGGACGACTTGATCGACCGGCAGGACGAAAACCTTGCCGTCGCCAATCTTTCCGGTCTTGGCGCTTTTGGCGATGGCTCCCACCGCGGCCTCGCACTTGTCGTCACCCACGACTATTTCGATTTTTATCTTGGGCAGGAAATCGACGGTGTATTCGCTGCCGCGATAGATTTCGGTGTGGCCCTTCTGACGGCCAAACCCCTTTACCTCGCTGACGGTCATTCCTTCGATGCCGACGTCCGCGAGCGCGTCCTTCACTTCCTCGAGTTTGAATGGCTTGATGATAGCTTCGATCTTTTTCATGTTTAGTCTGCTGTCATGATGAGAAGGCTGTCGGACAGGCAAATTTGCCGGTGAGTGATGCCTCGGTTCCTCAAAACCACTTCCAACATCGCGCGCCATCCGGGATACTCTCCCGGCGTCCGGTCAGACCGTTTCTCACCACGAACAGGTTAATGTGTTCGGCACGAGGATTACGTGCAGGCAAGGCTCAAGCAGTGCGGATGCCACGTGGGGTTGTGGAAAACATGAGCGCGCGTCCGCCTCCCGGAAAACGGCATTTAAAACCACGTGATGAATAAAACTGGCGACCGTGATGAATCAGATGGTGGCGTTATTTAGCCAGATGAGCGGATTCTTGACAGTGGTCCGCGATCTCAAATTGATTTTTTTCATTCCATCAGTGAATCGATTTGCCCGAAGAAGCCCGATTGCAATGTGCCATCGGTTTTGCCATGCCCGAGTTCGATCTTTCCTCGGTGCTGTTCTCCATGGTTTGTGAGAAACGGGAATCGCTACAACCGTGTTTCGAATCGAAAACTCCTTCGCGGATAGCTTGGAACTTGATTCAATCGTGAGAATCAAGGCGGGCAGATCTCCTTTGATATCGGCGCGCCTCCGCGAGTTCTGCCGGGGTATTGATGTTGGAGAATTCGAATTCACTGCCGGACTTTGGCGATAGAAAGTTCGCGTTCAGCTTTCTTGAAAAATCTCGCAGGGCGTATTGGCGCTCCTCCATCTGCCGGGTGAGAGCAGGGAGACAATTTCGTTGCAGCAGGAAAGGGAAGCCCGGCCGATCATCAGTTTTCGTAAACACACCCATGGGCGATTTCTTCAAAGTGCGATGCAATTGCAGCAAGTGACTCACCGGCACGAAGGGCATGTCACATGAAAGGAAAATGATGGATTCAGTTTTTAATCGCTCAAATGCCGTCCAGATTCCGCTCAGCGGACCGCAATGGGGAACGCAATCCCGGTAGATCGTTCGGACAGGAAATCCGGCCTCCCGGGCGAGATTTCGAGCAGTGGCCAGCAGTGAACGCCCGCCAATTCGGAGTCGCTGCTTGGGTTCTCCCATTCGCGTACTGCGTCCGCCAGCAAGGATACAGGCCCATGTTCCGGGCTGGAACCGCGGATTCGATGGGAGGCTCGGATTGTGCAATTCGGGGTTCATGTCGCTGAATTCAAGGCAGTTTCCAATGTTAATTAATAGTTTGCACGTTGAAACACCTTTGCTAGATTCCGCGTTCCATTTGCCCGAGTGGGCGAAAACGGCCTTAAAACTACCCGGCCTTTGGCGGTCGGGCGGCCACAATAACAAAAAATACAATCCCGAGTTCCGCGGGATGGCTGCCGGAAGGTGGTTTATTAACCAAAGGGAACAACATTATGGCAAATATTGGTATTAAAGAACTGTTGGATGCGGGCGTTCATTTCGGACATCAGACCCGTCGTTGGAACCCCCAGATGAAGCGCTTCATTTTCGAAGGACGCAATGGGATACATATCATCGACCTCAGTAAAACCGTAAAACAACTTGAGGAAGCCGGCAAATTCCTGAGCAAGTTGGTTAAGGGTGGAGGCAAGGTGCTCTTTGTGGGCACTAAAAAGCAGGCGCAAGCGGTCGTCAAGGAATCCGCGAAGGACTGCGGCCAATTCCACATTACCGACCGCTGGCTCGGCGGCACGTTGACAAATTTGAAGACCATCAAAAAATCGCTCGGGCGTCTGAACAAGCTCGAGAAAATGTTCGAGGATGGCACAATCAATAATTACGTGAAGCAGGAACAATCCGCGCTCAACCGTGAGCGAAGCAAACTGCTGCGCAACCTCGACGGTATCCGGCACATGGAAAAACAGCCCGACGCGATGTTCATTGTGGATTTAAAGCGCGAGCATAATGCCGTTGCCGAGGGGCGTAAGTTGGGTATTCCGATTGTCGCCCTGGTCGATACGAATTGCGATCCGGACCTGGTAGATTATCCGATTCCGGGCAACGACGACGCCATTCGTTCCGTGCGCGCCATCATTGGTGCCATCACGGAGGACATCAAGAAGGCCAAGTCTGAATTCGATTCCACTTATGCCCGCAAGCAGCCTGATGCTGAGGAAAAGCCGGAAGTAGCCGCCGAATCCCAAGCCGAGGCTCAACCGGAGCCGGCGGCTGACGTGGCCCAGCCGGAAGTGGCCAGTGAGGCGGCTCAACCGGAACCCGCCCCTGAACCTGCCGTGGCTGCGGAATAAAATTGTTTTACCTGAATGGCCGGTTCTTCCGGCCATTCCTTCAACCCTGAATCAGAGATCAAGTTAGGAGAATTATGGCTGAGATTACTGCTGCCGACGTTGGAAAACTGCGCGCTATGACCAACGCGGGATTAATGGACTGCAAAAAGGCGCTGACCGAGGCCAATGGCGACCTCGAGGCTGCCGTGGATATTTTGCGCACCAAGGGAAAAGCGACCGCCGCGAAGAAAGCCGGGCGTGCTGCGAATGAAGGTGCCATCGCCCAGAACATTTCGGCTGACTCCCGCACGGGCGTACTGGCCGAGATTAATTGCGAGACGGATTTCGTGGCCAAGAACGATGCGTTCAAGGATTTCTGCGATGCCATCACCAGGAAATTGACCGAGAATTCCGATGCCAGCCTCGAAGAGGATCGCGTCGCTGCGGTTGCGAAATTGGGTGAGAACATTCAAATCTCCAGATCGGACCGGTGGCAGATGGAAGGCAATGGTGCGCTTGCGTCTTATATTCACACGGGCGCCAAGGTGGGCGTTTTGGTGGAAGTCGGCACCGGAAGTGCCGACACGGTGAACAAGGACGAGTTCAAGCAATTGGTGCGTGACATCACTCTGCAAATCGCCGCGGGCAATCCTCAGTCGGTTGATCGCAACGGGGTGGATCAAGCCGTGCTCGACCGTGAAAAGGCGATCCTCGCCGAGCAGATGAAGGACAAGCCCCCGCAGGCATTGGAGAAAATCATGACGGGCAAGATGGAAAAGTATTACCAGACGCATTGCCTGATCGATCAGGGTTTTGTGAAGCAGAACGGCGAGATTAGTGTGAATGAACACATCGCCAGCGTCGGTAAAGTGGTCGGAGATGAGATCAACGTTCGCCGCTTCCTCCGCTATCAGGTCGGCGACTCCGGGGAATAGAGTTCAGTCGATAAATCGTTTTTG
>CALBIE010000867.1 GCA_937893495.1 uncultured Verrucomicrobiales bacterium
CCGCCATCGGGATCAACCGCAGGCAACATCTTGAATCCCGCCCGTTCGTACTCCTCCCGATAGAGCCAGGCAATCGCCAGAAAGTGCGGCAATTGCCAGAAAAACAGGATGGCGAAAAGCGACCATCCTTCAATCGTTACTTCTCCCCGTGCCGCTGTCCAACCCATCAGAGGCGGCAAAGCGCCCGGCACCGCTCCGACAACCGTGTTAAGCGGCGTCAATCGTTTTAGCGGTGTATAAACAAAAACATATGATGCCAGCGTCACCGCACCGAGAAAACCGGTGATCAAATTCACTTTCAGGGTGAGCCAGACCAATCCAAGGATCGACAACGACGCGCCCATGAACAAGACGGTCAACGGTTTCAATTCGCCCGCCGGGAGCGGACGTGTCGCAGTTCGTCGCATCTGTGCGTCCAGATCCCGTTCGAGATACTGATTCAACGCCGCGGCACCGCATGCCAGCAAACCGGTTCCTGCCAGCGTATGCGTGAGCAGGTAAAAATCCACTCCCGTCCGCTGTCCCAGATAATAACCGGCCAGCGTCGTCAACAACACGAGGCCAGTAAGCCTTGCCTTGAACAGATCAGCCAGCAGCGCTGACCGGCTTCGCTCACCGGTGGGTGAATCTGAAAGAGTTGGAGTCGCGGAATTCATTTCAACAAGGATTCGGAGCAATCGTCAGTCGGCTCTCGCATGTCGATGCGGAACCGGGCTCTTCAGTGGCGCACGTCAATTGTGACACCCGATGACTTACCATCGTCAACAAGCCACCGAATCCCAGGCTCAGCGCCCCCACCACGACGTGCAGCGTGGCGAATTCAACCGACTTATTGCTCCACACCGTCGCCGCTCCAAGAATAGCCTGTAGGCAAACCAATCCCAACCAGAAGTCTCCCAGACGGCTGAACACCGAATCCGAACCGGTTCGCCGCCGAGTGACCAAAGCGCAATAAACGACCCCGGAAAATATGATTAGCGCAAGCGCACGGTGACTCATGTGCAACACAATTTGCCCGGCAGTAATAGGGTTGAACTCACGCGGGTCCATCCGCCTCTGATTAACCTCAGCGATAAAATTCGGGTCCAGGGATGGCAAAAGTTTCCCGTACGCCAATGGAAAATCGGGCACGGCCAACCCGGCGTGCTGATGTCGCATCGTCGCACCGAGAATCAACTGCCCGAGAATCAAAATACTGACCAGAAGGTAGATTCGACGAAGACTGACATAGGCGGTATCGGGCTTGAACCCACTCAGCGTCCGCCAACGCTTCCCAGTCACCAACGCAATTCCACATATCAGCAGAAAAAAGAGTTGGGCAATGGTTCCATGAACGATACCCAGTTCATCCTTAATCAGCGTAACCCGAAGCCCACCGAGCGTGCCTTGAATCAGCACCAGCGAATAGGCCAGCAGACACCACCAGTGGAGTTGGCGGGGCCCGTGCAGCAATTGCCACCCGCAGATCATCACCACGAGACAGGATGCGCCAGCCAACCCGATGAACATCGTCTGCGTCCGCACCCCAATCAGACCCAGCCCAAGAATGACCCACGCCAATCCCGTCCACTTCTTTGCTCCAGAGGTCCCTCTGCCCCAAACCCAGATAGCCAGTATGGCGGAAAGCAATCCGACCAGCGACGCCAGCAATCGATGGGTATGCTCATAGAAAATGCCGCCCACCCATTGGCTCACGGGAAAAAGAAACATATTCTCACCGTAAGTCGTCGGCCAGTCCGGCACCGCCATGCCAACCCCCTTGCTGGTCACCATTCCGCCCAACCCAATCAGACCCAAAGTCATCAGGGCAATCGCCAGGGCAAAGCGATGAAGCCAGGGACTGGACGACGAGTCAATCATTCGGAAAACGAGGTGAGTTTGAAGAAGAAGCCGCTGCGATATTTCATCACAGCGGCTTCATTCTAAATGATTGGTTCTATTTGATTACAACCGTGAAATCAGCAGTCACTTTACCGCCCTTCACCGTCACTTTATTTTCCACCGGGTCGGCCTTGCGATGCTTGGCAACAACCGTGTAGGTGCCGTCCGGAACATCCTTAATGGTGTAGGATCCGTCTTCAGCGCTCACGGCAAAGTAGGAGTGATCCACCACATTCACGTAGGCAAACATCCAGGGATGCACATCACATTTAAAGCGCAGAAATTCCTCCGCGTTTTTGTAGGAGAATTTCAGCACCGGGCCATTCGGCAACTGCGCCAGATTCTTCTCGGGATTACCAGCCACACGCGGCGTCGGGTGAATATTGTGCAACACCGGGTCCGAATTCTTTACGGTGATCGTCTGGCCAGTCTGGCACGCGGAGACATAGGGCAGGTATTCGCAACCCCGTTGGTCGATTGCCAAATCACCGGATGGAGCCTTGCCCTTGCCCTTGACGCCTTTCACAGAGATAAACACATCACCCAAACCGCCATCCTTGGATGCAAAGAAGCGGGTGGTCGGCTTTCCACCTGGATTGTTCTTCTTAAACGACGCTCCACAAGCAGGATCCAACGGAAGCGCTCGCTCGGGCGGAGGGGTCCCTTTAAGATTGATTTTACCAGTGATGTCGCCGGCGGAGACCGTGACGGCGGAAGTGAGAACGACAGATGCAACTGTCAACCAGGATTTCGTATTCATGTTCAGTAATGCTCAGCAATTATCCAATAATGGCAACCCAAACTAGCACCCGCCAGAGGGCCGGGCAAGCGCTTTGTGAAACTTTTCACAAAGTCCACCTGCGTTGAGTTGGACGATTCCGCATCGATGGGAAATTCACTCCAGCCAGACCTTTCGAGACCATACCTTCGTAGGGTGAATTCGGGTGAATAAGTCGTTGCGAACGACGATTCGTCATGCGCGAATGGCAGCCGTATAAAACTACGAGCCGGGGCGAAACTTAAACGAGCTTCCAACAACCAGTAGTCCTGATGATACGCGGGATGAACGGACGGGGGATTTAGCGACCGGCCAATTTCAACGGGTAAAACCGATGGACGGCCTACTGCAACCCACGCATGACTCGCGCCATTTCCATCGCCGTCCTCGCCGCTTCGCTGCCACGGTTGAAGTCTTTTGCCAGGCATCGCGCGCGTGCCTGTTCGGCATTCTCGAACAGCAACACCTCATGAATAATCGGAACTCCGAAGAGTACCTGGACTTGAGCGAGAGCACTGCTCACAGCCTCGCCGATGTGTTGCGCATGCGTCGTCTCACCTCGCATGATAACCCCAAGGCAAATAATCGCATCCCAACCCGGGTTCGCCTGTCGGGCCAATTCCGCCACCACCACGGGAATCTCGTAAGCTCCGGGCACACGCACCAACTTAACAACCGACGAATCGGTCTTCAAAAGTTCCGACTTCGCCGCGCGCAACATGCTATTGACGTAGCGCGCATTATACTTGGAGGCCACGATAGCAAATCGCCCTCCCCGACTCCGCGCGTTCTGCTTTTTTACTTTTGCCAACATGATTTCGCTTGCTTCCGCGGGCACCAATCCAAACTGCCTTCTGCCTTCTGCCTTCTGCCTTCTGCCTTCTGCCTTCTGCCTTCTGCCTTCCTCAGATCAGATGCCCCATCTTTTCTTTCTTGGTCTTCAGATACCGTTCGTTGTGAGGATTCGAAAGGACACGAATGGGCACCTGCTCAATGATTTCCAGGCCATACCCATCCAGTCCGACAACTTTCTTTGGATTATTCGTCAACAGCCGAATCTTTTTTACGCCCAGATCCACCAGAATTTGCGCGCCGAGCCCGTATTCGCGCAGATCCATCGGAAAACCCAGCTTCTGGTTTGCCTCCACCGTGTCGAGTCCCGATTCCTGCAACTTATAGGCGTGAATCTTGGCGGGCAACCCAATCCCCCGGCCCTCCTGGCGCATGTAAACGATCACACCGGGTCCGTTCTCGCTGACCTGCTTCATAGCCTGATGCAGTTGCGACCCGCAGTCACACCTCCGCGACGCGAAGACATCGCCCGTCAGGCACTCGCTATGCACGCGTACCAGGACCGGCTTGCGTCCGGTGATTTTCCCGCTCACCAACGCGATATGATTCTCGTCGTCGAGCGTTGAACGAAAAAGATGCAAATCGAAGTCCCCGAATTCGGTCGGCATTTTCACCACCTCCACCCGCTCGATAAGGTGGTCGCGCAGGCGTCGGTACTTGATGAGCGATTCAATTGAGCAAAGCTTCAACTTGTGTTTCCGGGCAAATCGCCGCAATTCCGGTAGCCGTGCCATTGAGCCGTCATCACTCATGATTTCACAAATCACGCCGACCGGACGGCAACCGGCCAGCCGCGCCAGATCAACGGCAGCCTCGGTGTGTCCGGCGCGCTGGAGTACCCCGCCGGCTTTTGCCCGCAACGGAAAAACGTGGCCGGGTTGAACAAGATCCTCAGGAAAGGAACGAGGATCGGCAAGGACCTCAATCGTCCGGGCGCGATCCGCGGCACTGATTCCGGTCGTGATCTCTTTCGCGGCATCCACACTCACCTGAAAGTCGGTCTTAAACGTCTCGCGATTCTGGGTCACCATCCGCTCGATACCCAGTTGCTTGAGGCGCTCGCCCGTCGTCGGCACGCAGATCAAACCGCGCCCGTGTTTAGCCATGAAGTTAATGGCCTTCGGCGTCACCTTGTCCGCCGCCATAATAAGATCGCCCTCGTTTTCACGATCGGCATCGTCCACGACGATCACCATCCGTCCCCGACGGATGTCGCGAATAACCGATTCGATCGAATCAAAGGCCTTGCTCATGCGCCGGGGAAAATAGCCGCCAAACGAGAGCGCGCCAGCCTCAATTTGATTTAGCGGGCGGTTCGGGGGATTTCGCCTTGTCCACACCGGGTGGCGGAATCAACGGCTCGCCGCCCTTCGTCCCGGGTTCTGACGGCTTCGCTCCCTTGGGCCTGGGGTCTGTTGCTTTTTCGCTCGACGGCGTATCGGGCTCTTTCTTTTGCGGCGTGCGCTTGAGCTCTCCGGTTACAAACCGTCGGCTGTGGGAGGCGAACGGATTAGAAAAGTAATGTTCCAATTTGCGAAGCTCGTCCAAAACCTCTTTTGGAAGGGTCTTGGGCGTAACTTCACTCACGCCTCCGGACGGAACAACGGCCACTTGTCCTTTGCCAACGATCGAGATTTTGCCCGACTCGTCCCGACTGTAGGGAACGCCCCCATCCGCGACGACGATGGTTGAATTGCCGCGCGGGTCCACGGCAAGCAAAACGTCGTCGCCGGAAATGTGAAAATACCCACCGCGAGTCCGATACTTCATGTTGCGCGCAGCAGCAATGGCCGCCTTTGAATACATCCGGCCCGTAAGTAACTCCACGCGCGGGTTATCACCGATATCCGGAATTCTGATCGACGAATCGGGCAGGAGGAGGATGTGATTTCCCCGCACATACACGACCGTGGCGCTCGCTTCCCGCGTCGCCAGTTCACTGCCGACTGACAGGATTTTCCGATCATGGGTCATCGCCCGCCACGGGGCACTTGGCATCGTCCGGAAATACACTTCCCCCTGCCACATCAGTACCTTGGGCTTCCCCTCGATCATGCCCGCGCCAATGATACTGTTGGCTCCGACAAACAAGCCCCAGCACGCCACGACGGTCGCCCACGAGGATAACGCGTTGAAATAGCCCATGGACATGAAATGCATCGTCATGGGACCGG
>CALBIE010000868.1 GCA_937893495.1 uncultured Verrucomicrobiales bacterium
ACCAACCATTGATATCGTGCGGGTCCTCGGCGGTGATGTAGGCGAGTTTCATGGTCGGGCGAACGGCGGTTCCAGTCGGACCCTGGCGAGCAGGAAGGTCCGAGGTGCGCTTTGTCGATCGATGAAAAGCGCGAGACGCCGAATGGCCTTCACGTTGAGCCGCCGCGCAGCGGGCGTACTGGCGATTTCTGAAATTGGAATCACAATATTGTTCCAGCCGTTGGTCAGATTGATTTCCCGGTCGTAGCGCATTCCGAAACGGGAACAGTCGCCGTCGTCATCCACGCGTACGCGCAGGATAAACGGCGTCGTCGGATTGTAAACATCGCAGGCAAGTGTGGCGTAGGCGCTCCAGTTCTGCTGGCCGGCATTGAACGAGATGCCGGGCCATTCACCGATGTTGGCGGTCACCATCAGCGAAATTTCTTTCGTCGCGGAATCTTTTTGCAACTGGTTGCCATTGTCCTGTGGGAACACAGCCCCGTTCGGGGTCCATAAATAGAGTTCGCTCGCGGATTCAAATTGACCCAGCGCCGGGAACTGAGTGGCCCGCAGCTTCAGTGCCCGACCAATGTTCGCGGCGTCCTGCAAGCCGATTGCGATTCCGGCAATTCCAAGTGCGCTTGCGATTCCTGTCCCAAAGAATCGGGGCTTCGAATCGTAAACGGCAAAAATGAGCGTGCCGACCAGGGTTCCCCATATGCCGAGAGCGACATCCTTGGCGCTGGCGGTCCTCCCGGTGAGCGGTTGGATCAGTTCGGCAGAAAGTACGAGTGCGATTGCCGCTGTCAGCCCGATGAGCGAGCGCTTTGACCTGCTGGCGTGAGAGGGCAGTGCGGAACTGATTCCGAACGCGACGACGGCAAAGACCGGGATATGCGCCGTATCCATCAGACTGCGCCAGAAAGCCGGGTCGACTTCGATGGGAAACGGGTAGAGAAGCAACCCTGCGGTCACTGCCAGCATGAGCCCGATGGGTAGCGTCTGATTCCGAGTCATGGCCCGGTCGTTCCTATTTCTTGACCACCATCGCGACTCCCACAAAGGCGCGCTGGGAAAGCGCGGACCGGAGCGGGTAGGGGAGAATTCCAAAAACGCCCTCGATGAACAGCGTCAGGAAGTTGAAGAAGCCGCTCATCCGCGGTTTACCGAAACGGAATGTGTGCCATTCGCTGAAACCGGTTTTTTTGACCAGCGCCGACATTTCACGATAGGTCCATTCCTTCAGGTGCATGCCCTCAGGTTCGCGGGTAAATCCCCGGGACGCATCGTGCGGGCCGGAATAAACGTGGGGGGTGTCAAAAATATAGCGACCGCCGGGCTTGAGCACACGCTTCACGGTTTCAAAATGAAATTCGTGATCCTCCGGGTGTATGTGTTCCAGAAACTGGAAGCTGAACGCGATGTCCACAGAGTTGTCGGCCAGACCCAGTTGGTATCCATCATAGATGACGAGCTCAAAATTTGCGGGCGCGTTTTCCTTGTCTCCTCGCTGATCAGAAATGTCGAGCGCGATGACCTTGTTCACCTTTTCGCAGACCTCATAGGCCAGACGGCAATCGCCCGGCGCGACTTCCATGAAGGTCATGTTCTTCTTCAGGAACGGGCGGATCAGCCGCATGCGCGCCTCGACGGCGATGCGGCATTCTTCCGGAGTTTCCCGGCGGGTGACGCGGTCGTGATCTTTCACCCGCTCAAACAGTTCATCATAAAGCTTGCCGAAAAGTTCCGGCCGATTCTCCCTTGTCGAGGCCAGCAGACGGTAATGAAGATCTTTCTCCACCTCGTAATGATGGCGCAGAGATTCCGGTGAACGTTGCTCTTGTTTCATGGAAAAGGCGGATGCGAGCGTATCGAATCGACGGATTCACTCAACTGTAAACCGGTCAAAACCGGAAAGTCTCCAGCCGAAGGAGGGGATTACTGCTGTTCTTTGCTGTTGAAGACGCGAAAAAACCAGATGGCTTCGTAGCGTGGCAGCTTGTCCTTGCTTTCTCCGGCCATCCCGCCCCGGAAAACAATGCGGATGGTGTCTAGCAGGATGAACAGGTCAAGAAACAGGCTCATGTGCTTCATGTAGTAGAGATCGTACTCGAGTTTCCATTTGGCGTCCTCGACCGAGGCACCATAGGGATAGTTCACCTGCGCCCAGCCGGTCAGGCCCGGTTGCACCATCTGTCGTTCCTGATAAAACGAAATCTGTTGCGAGAGTTCTTCGACGAAGATGGGCCGCTCCGGCCGCGGTCCCACGAAAGACATCTCGCCTTTCAGGACGTTGATCAATTGAGGCAACTCGTCGATGCGATACTTGCGTAGAAGATGGCCCACCGGTGTGGCGCGCGGATCTTTTCCGGCGACGGACCAGACCGCCCCGTGCTTCTCGGCATCCACCCGCATGGTACGAAGCTTGATGACGCTGAATGGCCGGCCAAATCGGCCGGCGCGCACTTGTCGGTAAAAAACTGGCCCCGCAGAGGTCAATTTGACCAAGACGATGGCGAACAGAATAAGGGGGCTGGCCAAAGTCAGAAGCAGCAGGGAAACGAGCACATCGAACCAGCGCTTGATCTTCTTGATGTAGAGCATGTGCGGCAAGGCACTGGCCGAAAGCAGCCATTCTGGCGTAATAAGTTCCAATGGGACCAATTGATGCACCTCCTCGAATACACTGACGAGCGGCATGACCTGAACACCTGAATAGCGGAGTTCGAAGAATGCCTTGCACATGGCCGGGTCGCTGATGCTTTTGCTGGTGCAAAGGACGCGATGAATCTCTTCACGTTTGATGATATCCAGCAGATTGCTCACTTTTCCGAGGACCTTCATTTCACCGATGGGCTTGTATTCGTCGTAATGAACCAAACCGACGAGTTCCATGTTTTCGGTGCCCAGTGACTGGAAGAAGCGGGCCTCCAATTCGTCAAAGGTGCAGGTCATGATAAAGGCCACGCGTTCCTTGTGTTCTCGCAGGGCGCGCAACAGGAAACCGTGATGTAGCAACACGGTGAAATAGGCAATCGGGAAACTCCACGCAACTACGCCACGGCCGATTTTCGTGGAGGTATTCAGGTAAAACAAGGCCAGCATGATCAGGGCTGTTCCGGCCAGGCTGACCATCAGGGTTATTGCCCGAGTTGAAATACGCAGTTTGTAGCTCAGGGGAGAGTACAGGCCGCAAATGTAAACCAGGCTCGGGAAGACCATGCAGCCGAGAAAAATTCCCGGGAAGTACGAAGACAGCCGCATCCCATAATCATCACTCGAAATGACGAAATCAGTACCGATGATGAACGCGACGACAAAGATAACGGCATCAATGGCGAAGTGGATCGCCACATGCAGCCAGTGTTGGCGCAGAATGCCGTTAGAGTTCATTTTAATTCAGCCGACGCAGGAATGTAGATGAGGCCACCCGGATAGCCAAGCAACAGTTTACCCGAATATCTCCTAAGGCAATTCCCTGTCTGACATAAGGGAATACCTTACATGAGTTTATTTGGACCACAGCCAGGTCATCAATTTGAAAAAGGACGGCGATTGTCCCTGCGAGAGAATGCCGAGGCGAAAAATCTTTCCGGCCGCCCAGACACAAAACAGCATGAATCCTCCCGTCAGGAATACAGCCAACCCGATCTCCCACATCGCCGGCCCGGGCGGCGCGGCAATGCGCAGCATCATCAGAGTCGGCGTAAAGGGCGGAATCAACGACATCGCCTGCGAAAACGGAGAGTTTGGAGATTGCAGAATCGGCATCCACACCAGCATCGGCACCATCACCAGCATCATTGCCGGAAACATGAGGTTTTGCGCGTCACGAATCTCGTTACACGCCGCGCCGATGGCGAGGAACATCGAACCAAAAATAAACAGCGCCATAATCTGGAATGGGAAAAACCAGCAGACGACGTCCCAGGGCACGATATGGAGGTAATTCATTTCCGCGAGAAACCAGAAGATTGAACCCAGATAGATGCCGGAAAGCGTGAGAGAAACCATCACGCACCCGACCAATTTTCCGAACATCAGTTGAAAGGGTGAAACCGATGAAATCAGCACCTCGGCCACCTTGTTCATTTTTTCCTCCAGCACCGTGTTCATCAACATGGGCGCGCTGGTCATCACGATGACGAACATCAGCATCAGCGACGCGATTGGAACGGCAAAGGTCCTGATCTTGTCTTCGGGCTTGGCCTTCTCGACTTTGCCACCGGTCGTTTTCTTTGCCAGACCCAGCCGGTTGACCGACACCCGCCGATTCAGACGATTGATCTGCTTCGGATCCAGTCCCGCCGCGTCGAACCGCAACCGCCGCACCCCGTCTGACACGGTCCGCTCGATCCACGAGGGCAAATCGTTGTAGGTTGGCGTGCGCGTAAAGTACCGGATGTGGTTGTCGTTTGTCGCTGCTGCGTCAATGACGTTGGCCTCAATCACAATAAACGCGAATAGACTCTTTTTCCGCACTCGCTCGGAAAGCTCAAACTCCAGTTTCGTGGCGTCCCCGTGGTCGGTCGTAATCTCCTCCGGTTCGAACTGCGGTTGCGGAGGGACGACCGCCGCCAATCTGCCCGGTAGCTTAGGCGGTTCGGTCAACTGATCATTGCGCGTTTTGGCCGCCTTCTCCAGTGGGGTAAACAGTTTTCCCGTGTGATCCATCACCGCGAAACGTCTTGGTGACAGGTCAACTTTCTTTTGCGCGAACACCTGGAGGGAAACCGCCAGCATCATGACCAGCGGCATCGCCAGCACGCTGATGATAAACGCCTTGCTGCGCACGGCATTCAAATACTCGGCGAGGGCGACCCGTTTGATCTTATCCATGGTTCACCTCCTCGGCCTGTGGGCCGGCGATGCGCACAAAGATGTCGTGCAGGGATGGCTTGGCGATCTCGAAGTGCTTCACCTTCGTATGTCGGACCAGCAGGTTCAAGAGCGCCTGCGAATCTCCCGTGTAGCGCACCTCGCGAAACCGGCCTAAATCCCGCACATGCTCGACCCCTGCGAGCGAATCCAGAAAGCCCAGATCTCCTTCCGCGCCGATATGATAAATATCCGTGCCATAGGCTGCTTGAATTCCACTTAACGGACCGTCCAACACCTTGCGTCCTTTGAAAATCATGAAGACGAAATCGCACATCTTCTCAGCCACGGACATGTCGTGCGTAGAGAAAATAATCGTCGAACCCTGATTTCTCAATTCGAGAATCGCGCCCCGGATGACTTCGAGATTCACTGGATCCAGTCCCGAAAACGGTTCGTCGAGAATGAGCAGTTTCGGTTTTGCGATAACGGCTGCAATGAACTGGATTTTCTGCGCCATCCCCTTGGAAAGCGCTTCCACTTTCTTATTTCGCCAATCATTGAGCGCCATTTTTTCGAGCCAGAAGTCAATGGCTTCCTTTGCTTCGCGACGTGGTATCCCTTTCAAGGCGGCGAAATACTGGAGGACACGGAAAACAGTCTGCTTCTTGTAAAGGCCTCGTTCTTCCGGCAGATATCCAATGTTGTCATTGGCGGCCCGGGTCGTCTTTTGCCCCAACACTTCCACGTCGCCTTTATCCGGATGAAAAATGTGAAGAATCATCCGGATGGTCGTCGTTTTCCCTGAGCCATTCGGGCCGATGAAACCGTAAACTGAACCGCGCGGTACGTTCAGCGAAAGATCGTTGACGGCAATATGTTTCCCGAATGTCTTGGTAACGTTGGTCAGGCGCACCGCCAGCTCGCCTGGGTTCGTCGAATCCGAGTCGGCCGGAAGAGAGCTTCCTTCAAGCAAGGGTGGCGGAGCGGAATCCATGCGGGCCGGGTGATAACAGGTGGATTCGTCTGCGGCAATTCCGATATTGCTCTGGCCGGGTAAGGCGTCACTCCTGTACGGGGCACCCCCGTGCCGGAGCGCGGCTGTGTCGGAGACCAGCCGCAGCAGGTTCGGTCGTCGAGTGGGGTGGTGCATTCCAAGGCATTCGTCCGGAAGAGGCTGCTGCGACTGACCTTTCAGGCACAGTCGCGCTCCAGGGGCAGTGCGCGGATGCGCCCCCTGTACGGTTGTCGGCACAAATTGATTGCCGCTCGGATTAATTGCGGTAAAACACGAATTGAACTCCTTGATGAACCCGAAAATTTTTGCTCTTACTGCCGTAACTCTCGCCACTCCGATTCTGTCACTCCCTTCGCTCGGCGCGGAAACGAATGCCACGTCTCTGCTCAACGGGCGCAATCTCGATGGGATTCGGCAACCTGTCGGTGAATGGCTGACAGCGGAAGGCGTTTTACTGCACAAGGAAGATAATCGCAGATTTTCGCTGAAGGCGGGCGAAGGTATTCTCGTCAACGGCGAAAAGGGGCGCACGCGCAACCTGATCACCGAGCATGAACACGGCGACGTAGAGGCGCACATCGAGTTTGTGGTGCCCAAGGGATCCAATAGCGGCGTGTATTTCATGGGCCGTTACGAAATCCAGGTTTTCGACAGTTGGGGAAAACCGGAAGTGAAGTATGCCGACTGCGGCGGCATTTATCAGCGCTGGATGGAAAAGGAGAAACGGGGATACGAGGGCCACGCCCCCCGTACGAACGCCAGCCGACCGCCCGGCGAGTGGCAGACGTTTGACGTCATTTTTCGGGCTCCGCGTTTTGACGCCCGCGGCAGGAAGACGGCCAATGCCCGATTCGTCAAAGTCGTGCACAATGGAGTCACGATTCACGAAAATGTTGAAGTGACCGGCCCGACACGTTCCCCGGCATTCAACGATGAGAAGGCGAAAGGTCCGCTGATGTTTCAAGGAGACCATGGCCCGGTTGCCTACCGAAACGTTCGCGTAAAATCCCTGACGCTCGATTGATGAAAGCCTTTTCGAATCATTGCACCCGACGTCAGTTTGGTGGTGCCACCGCGACACTTGTGGCGGCTGCGGCCCTGCCGGAATTGTCGGCCGCGCCACAAAATGATTTCGCCGTGCCGTTCGCCGACGCATTCCCGAAGTTTCGCATCTGGGACGTTCATTGTCATTTGGGTCGGCCGAATATCACGCCTGCTGAGCACATGACTCAGTTGCTGGGATACGCGGACCGCGTCGGTATTGAAAAGGTGGTCATTGCAATGGGATTGACCCCGCATCTGGCCAATCCAAAACCGGAAGAGCTTCGGCAGCGCAATGAAGACATGTTGGCCGCCGTCAAAGCGAAACCCGAGCGCGCCCTGGGTCTCGTATTCGTCAGTCCGCTGCACGTGAAGGAAAGTCTCGCCGAGATGGATCGGCTCCTTCCCTATCCCAATGTCGTGGGACTGAAGCTCTGGATTGCCTGCCGGTGTAATGACCCGCGCATCGATCCGATTGTGAAAAAGGCGGCGGAGTATCGTGCCACAATTCACCAGCATGTCTGGGACAACGCAGTTGGAAACAAGCCCGGCGAATCGTCACCTGAAGATCTCGTCGAATTGGCCCGGAGGCATCCGTCAGTCCATTTCGTCGCGATGCACTCGGGTGGTGACTGGGAACGTGGATTGCGCACGTTGCGCAAAGTCAGGAATATCACTGCCGAGATCGCCGGATGCGAGCCGACTTCCGGTTACGTCGAAATGGCTGTGCGCGAACTCGGGCCGGATCGCGTGATCTATGCCAGCGACGCATCCGGGCGCAGTTTTGCTTCGCAACTGGCGAAAGTTCACGAGGCTCGAGTGAGCAACCAAGTGAAACAGAAAATCTTTGCCGGTAATTTTCGACGATTGGCTGGAATGTGAAGTCGCCATGGCGAAAATATGAGCAACGCGGACGAGCCACCTCGTAGCGCAGGCGTCCCGCCTGCACGAAACGGTTACCTGCCAACGAGACGATTCGGATTGACCAATACCGTTCTGCAAT
>CALBIE010000869.1 GCA_937893495.1 uncultured Verrucomicrobiales bacterium
GTAGAAACTGGTCCAACGCTGTCCTTCGAACGCCATCCGATCCAGATTCGGTGTTCGTATGGAAGGATTCCCGAACGATCCGAGATCGCCGTATCCCAGATCGTCGGCGAAGATGATCACGAAGTTTGGTTTTTCCGCAGCTTCGATCCTCGGAACATACCCGATCTGGAGAGCGCCAAAGAGGAGAATGAGATAAAGCAGGTAAGTTGATGTTTTCATGACGGGCTACTCCACACGCCGGACATGGACAAAGAACGCCCCACGCATTTTGTTGCCGGGTTCGTTGATCAGCCACGTTTGCAGCTTTGCCGGACCCGGCTTGAGTTCGAGCTGCAATGTCACGGAGGTGGCGTCGCCGGGCACGGGCATTTCCGCTTCGACACCATTCACATTGACTCGCGCCAGGGTGGCTTCGAGCCGGTGCATCGCCTGTTGGGGCTGCCGATAGAGCGTAAATTTATACCGGCCAGTCTTGGCCACTTCGATCATCCAATAGCCATTGACCCACATGTCACGCCGGATGTGGCCCTGGTCCCATGGAATCGGCTGTTCGGAGTGCCAGTCGTGGCACGTGAGCCGCGCCGGATTGTCCGCGTCCGCGCCGATCGTTATGGAACCGTACTTGGAGAACGACGGGACGAGCGAGGACCACCATGTTTCGTAGTCCGCGCGCAAATGTTTGACGACATCGGGAAAGTTCGCAGCGACATCGGTTATCTCCCCCGGGTCGGCATCCATGTTATAAAGCGCCTGCCCGTCGATCAAGCGCCAGCGATCGGTCATCACCGCGCTGCTGACCCACTTGGGCGGGATCTCCTCCCGCTGGACATGCGCGAACAGTGTCCGCGCGGGCCAATCTCCGGGCGTTCCCCGCAGCAAGGGCACCAGGCTCCTGCCGTCCAAGAGATTCGGAGGTCCCATCTTCAAACCGCATAGTTCCATCAAGGTTGGCAGCACATCGATATGTGCGGCAATGGACGCGACATCGCGACCGCCACCGATGTTCCCCGCGGGCCAGCGAATGAAGAACGGCACGCGATGCCCGCCATCGAATTGTGAGCCTTTCTTGCCGCGCATCCCGGCGTTGAATCCTTTCCAATCCGCATTTCCGGAACCGTCCCAGGGGATGCCCTCGGCAGTGCCGTTGTCCGTCATGAAAATGAAGATCGTATTTTCTTCCAGGCCCTTTTTCTTTAGGAAATCACGAAACCGGCCGAGTCGTTCGTCGAAATTTTCGATCATTCCGAAAAACCGTGCGGGCGTGCGTGGTAGACCGAGATCGAGCAGTCGTTGGGTGTATTTCTCTGCAACATGGTAAGGGCTGTGGGCAACGTTGGTGGGCAGATAGACGAAGAACGGTTCTTTCTGATGCTCGGTGACGAACTTTTCGGCTTCATCAAAGAAAACATCGGTACAATAGCCGTTGAACGGCTCCGGTTTACCGTTCTTCCAGTACGTGTCGTCAAAATAATCATTACCCCACCAATCCGGCGTTTGCCCAACCCCGCCGCCGCCGTTTACGACAGCCGTGTCAAATCCCCGATCCTGGGGGCGCATGGGGTAGTTGTCACCCAGATGCCATTTGCCGAACACGCCGGTGGCGTAACCGGCTTGCTTGAAGTATTTCGGCATCAGTGCTTCGTCGTGAAATATCAGCGAGCGCCCCATGATCGTGTGCCAGCAACCGGTCCGCGTCGAATACCGCCCGGTCATCAGAGCCGATCGCGTCGGCGCGCAGGTCGGGTCCACGTGAAAGTTGGTGAAGCGGACACTCTCGGCGTGCAACTGATCCAGGTTGGGGGTACGCAACCAGGGGTTGCCGTACACGGCGAGATCGCCGTAACCCTGATCGTCGGTCATGATCAGGATGACATTGGGCCGGGCGGAAGCGGCATGCACACTCACGGCGCAGAGGGCTGCCCAGCAAAGGAAAACGGTTCGAATGAAATTCATTGGTGTGGACAGACTCTAATGGATTTCGAGCCATTCGTGCAGGTATTTTTTAGTTGGAATGCGGCTCGGTCCCAACGCGAATGACCGCATCGAATGCCGGCTTTGGTTGGTTGTTGCCGTCGAAAAGCAGCGGACTTCCGAAACGGCGCCAAGAAACGGCGTCGTTGACTCCCCAAAAAGTAACCACTTTCACAGCGTCCCGGTGCTTGACGAATGCGCGAAAAATTCCAGCGTAGGCATCGGCCAGTTTCCGGTCGGCATCACTGACCAAGCCGCCCTCGGTGGCCGATGCGTTGGCGCCGATATCGGCCCCCGTGCCACGCTGCCCGCCTGCGGCGGTATTGATGTCGAGTTCAGTAATGTGGACGGGCAGACCGAGTGTGGCCATGTCCGTCAGTGCCTGATCCATCGTCTCGAAGGTCGTCGAAACGTTGACATGGGCTTGCGAGCCGATAGCCGTCACAGGCACGCCTTGTTCTTTCAGCGTATTGATCAACGTCATGAGTTTCCGCCGTTTCACCGGGTTCTCCAATCCGTAGTCGTTGCAGCGCAGAATTGCGTCGGGATCGGCCTCATGGGCGTATTGAAACGCCTTGGCAATGAAGTCCGGACCGATGATTTGCAACCAGAGCGAATCCCTGAGGACGTTCGTGCTCGCACCGTCGGCGATGGCTTCATTCACAACGTCCCAGACCTTGATCCTCCCCTTGTACCTACCAACCACGGTGTGAATATGATCGCGCATTCGTTCGAGTAATTCGTCACGGGACGCTCGGGGTCCCGTGTAGCCGCGACGAAAACCACCTCGTTGAGGCGTTTCGCTGGCAGACTCCGGCGGGGGATTCGTACAGGCAAACACCCAGTTGGGTGTCTGACTGTGCCAAACCAAAGTGTGGCCGACGAGATACATGTTGTTGCCGAGGCCAAAATCCACAAAGGCATCAGCCGGTTCAAAATTGTAACCGTCCGCCCCTTCCCGCGGATGAATGAGCTGCCACTTCATGTCATTCTCCGCGGTGATCTGATCAAATTGGTATTTGGTAAGAGCGATGTCTTTATCGACAAGTTCCAGACTTCGGCGGAACCCTGCGGAACCCGTTGCAATGCTCCGGTTGATGGCCGTTCCGACCATGAAATGGTCTTTGAATGCATCCTTGAGAGTCGGATTTTCAGCAGACACGGTGGTCGCCCCGACAGCGAACAAAGCGCCGGCCAGCGCGATGGCGCCAAATGGCAATGCACGGAATTGCGTTTTCATCATTCTGGAGAATTACAGTGTAATGGGTGGTCCAAAAAAACTTAAGCAGCAACGGTACAATTCCGCAAGCCCGCGGCAGAACCATCTCAACTACTTTCAGGACGCACCCACAGGCCGCAATTACTTAAATGGGGCATCAACCTCCCCATCCGTCTTAAAACCGCCACGACCTCTGCCCTCATTTCACCTCGCGGAGGCGTTCAAGGCGCCAATCGGACTTTGAGATCCGTCACCGGGGCACCCGATTGATCCAGAAAACGCAT
>CALBIE010000870.1 GCA_937893495.1 uncultured Verrucomicrobiales bacterium
GGATGCTATTCCGGTCTTCGCCGATTACGTATTCGGCTGAGCCGACGCTTCATGATTCGCGACTCAAGTTGTCGGTGTTCGCGTCCGAACCGGACATCGTCACACCCATCGGAATGGCCATCGACCGCGACAATCGTATCTTCGTCATTGAGTCCCACACTCATCAACCGCCGAAGGATTATGCCGGTTCCAAGTCCGACCGCATCAAACTGCTCGTCGATGCCGACAACGACGGGAAGCCCGATTCCATCAAGGTTTTTGCCGAGGATTTGGACGCGGCCATGAACCTGGCCATCGGGCCCACGGGCGATTTGTTCGTCGTGTGCGCGCGGGAAGTCTGGTGGTTGCGGGACAATGATAACGACGGAGTCTCGGACAGCCGGGCACGAATCCTGAAGGTCGAGACGGAGAACGATAACGGGCACAGTTGCCTGCTTGGCGTCGCGCTCGGCCATGACGGGTGGCTCTACATTTCGCGTGGGAATAACGGCGCCATGGCGTGGAAAATCATCGGCTCGGATGATTCGAGCGTGTCCGGTTACGGCGATGGCGGAAACATCATCCGCTGCCAACCCGACGGCAGCCGTGTTGAGGAATTCGCGACCGGTTTCTGGAACCCGTTCGACATCAAATTCGATCATCTCGGCCGCCTGTTATGCGTGGACAATGATCCGGACGCGCGCGGCCCGAATCGGTTTCTACACATCGTCCGGCACGGCGACTATGGCTACAAATCCGTATTTGGCGGCGGCGGCAACCACCCCTATCAGGCCTGGGAAGGCGATTTACCCGGCACCTTGCCGATGATCGCGGGAACCGGTGAAGCGCCTTCCGGCCTGCTCGACTGTTCCGTCGCCGCCCTGCCCGCCGATTACCAGAATCAATTTCTCATTACCAGTTGGAACGAGAATACGATTCACCGGTACGGCACTTTCACCAACGGCGTCTCATTGGCCGCGACCAATGGCGTGCTGGTCGCGGGCGGTAAAGATTTTCGCCCGGTGGCGTTCGCGGCGGATACCAACGGAAATATTTTCTTCACCGACTGGGTGCTGGTCGATTACCCGAATCACGGGCGTGGGAAAATCTGGCGAATGCACTCGCCACCGGAACAGACGAACGCCCTGCCGCGCAGTCCGTACCTGCCACCCGATACCAATCTCGCGGCAACCGAGTTTGAGCGAATAGCAACTTTGCCCGCATCAACGCCGGCAGATCAGTTTGCCGAAGCCTTGACGGATCCGGATACGTTTCTGCGTCACGCCGCGGTTTCGTCTCTCAGCGGAACATCATTCGGGCAGCTCCGCGCGAAACTGGCCAAACATGACCATGCCACGGTTCGACTGGGCGCCCTGCTGGCGCTTCGCAATGCCAACGACAAAACCGCCACCAATTTTGCCCGCCGATTTCTCGCGGACCCGGATGTCGCCATTCGAACTGCGGCGTTGATTTGGATTGGCACGCGACAGATTACCTCCCTCAAGCCCCAGTTGGCCCGGGTGCTGGAACAGCCCCTCGTCACGCCGCGCCTGTTTGCCACTTACCTGGCCACGCATGAGGTGCTGAATCCGGAGTTCATCACGGCCTTCAATCAACGGAGCAAATCCCGGGCTTCACAGATTCCCCGGCGAATCGATGACGCAATCGTCGTCGGTGTCATCGAGAACAAATCACTCCCCGACAACGTACGCCGGCTTGCGCTCGCGAGATTGGGCAACCTCGAAAATCCTGCCCATCGTAAACTGCTCCTGCACTTGTCCCGCGATGTCGATGCCGGGCTCCGGGCGGACGCAGTGCGCCGACTCGGTGAACTGGCGGGCGATGAAATCACGTCGGCACTGAGGACGTTCGCATTGTCCACCAACAACGCATCGTCGGTTCGAGCCGAAGCGCTGCTTTCGATGTCACGTCAAAGCCCGGGCAACTGGCAGGACTTGTTGCCATTGCTGGATGATGCACACGCCGACATTCAGATCGAGGCCGCGCGGAATCTGCGTCTGGCCATCGGTGTGCAGATCGTCAAGGCCGCGTTTGAGCGAAAAATCGATCAAATCAAAGGCAACGAAACCAATGCCGCGCTGGCCGAACAACTCGATTACGCGCTGCGACCGCCCGGTGGAAACGCCGGGCCGGCACTTTTCAATCGCCCTTTAAACTCAGAAGCCTGGCGCACTGCCCTGACGAATGGGGGCGATCCACTGGCGGGCGAACGAGTATTTTATTCGCCACAGACGGGCTGCACGCGCTGTCACACCATCAATCAGTTTGGCGGGGTCCTGGGGCCGGACCTCAGTAACATCGCAAGTTCAGTGGATCGCGCGCAGATTATCGTGTCCATCCTGCGACCGTCCGAGCAGTTCGCGCCACAGTATCAGGCGTGGTTCGTGGAAACGAAGGATCGCGACCGGTTCGAGGGTTTGCAACTCGACCACAAGGCAGATGGCGCGATTGAACTGTTCACGACGGAAGGAAAAACGCGCCAGTTCAAGGGAACCGACGTGGCGAATTACGGCACCCTGCCCCGTTCGCTGATGCCGGACGGATTGGAAAACACCATGACGGTGCAGGAGTTCCGCGACCTGGTTGCATTTCTGGCATCACGTAAGTAACCGGGAAGCGGCACGGAAGACACGTTCAACCAGGCCGGCACTCTAAACGGGAACAAGATAGCGTCTCCGGATTAAGGGGATTCATGGTTTTCCATTCATTCGCGAAAACGCCACGCCCTCAATCTCCACCAGTAAATCCGGACGACAGACATCCGCTACGGCGTAGATAGTCGGCAATCCTGCGCAGCGACGCTCGCAAACGGCGCGGACTTTGTCGTAATCCCCGGCGTGCTTGATGTACACCCGCACCTTGGCAAGATCGCGCAGCCCTGCCCCGGCGCCAGGCAATCCTTGTCGGGCAAAGTTTTCAGCGGAAATCAGTCGCTCAATGTTCTCAATGGTTTGCTCGGTCTGCTTTGTCACGTCGCCGACATGAACCGTCTCTGAATCGACGATGCTGGCGGTGCCACTGATCCAGGTGGTGACATAATTACCGAGCACCACCGCCATCGCCCGCGAAAACTTCGGGCTCTTGAGAGAATACTCTTTGCCGTAACAAAACGAAGGCGTCTGCAACGGGTTTTCCAGCGGCAAGAGCCGCACATCGTCTCGCTCTGTCTGCAACGCGAGACAGGACGTCGTCAGGCCGCGCCCCAACGTCCCGATGCCAGTGCTGGCCGGATAGAAATCACCCTCATAACCGGACAACGCCAGCCTGCCTCCAAAAGACAGCTTTCCGAAGAATTCGGTGCGCGCTCGATTCAACTCCCGGTAACGCTCAGAGCCGGCTTCGTCGGCAGTGATGCCACCGAAGTAAATCCATACGCGCGCGACTTCATCGAATTTCGAACCGACGCTGAGGAGACGTTCCTGCATCCGATCAAACACCTCGGCCGATTGTTCAAATGCCGAACCCGCCGTTCCCGATGGTCGAATGCCGGCGCAGTGTATCCACTTCAATCCATCGTAACTCACGGTGACCAGATGCTCTCCGTGAAATTCAACTTTTGCCGTGCCACCCACGGCCCATGCCTCAACCGCCAATGCCGCGCCGCAACAAGGTGGTTGAATGACATAGTTCGTCGCTGGCACATGGTCCCGATAATGCTCTTCAAACAATCGTCGGCACTCCTCCTCGTCCTCCTCGTGCGCCAGAAAAACAGTTTGAATGGTGACGAACATGGGCGCCAATTGATGATTGAGTAACGAACTCATGGTGAGCAGCGCTTCACGAACCTGTTCGGCGAATGCTCCGCGACCCTTCGGAGCGACCATAAACGCCAACCGACTGACTCGGGAAAGATTGAGTAACGCCATACCCTGATCCGGCGGCTCGTCGTCATGAGAGCGAGCAAGCACAGTCTGAGTCGCGGCATGCGGCACGACTCGCATTGGATCGAGGTGGTCCTTTTGAGAAGTAACAAGTGTCGCCATAATCGAAACGAAATGCGGTTGCGAAGGTGGCTCTCTACCACCGGGCCTTAGAATCTCCCAGCACCCTCACGACAAGCCGCACTTTTTTTGCAAAAACCTACCCCGATTCGATAAAAAGCTGAGATTGCCCCTCAAAATGCCGTTTTTGGGAGAACGGCCTTCACTCTGGAACTGGTCCACTTTGGTCCAATAACAAGACTCGCGCGCATCTCAGGCACAGGTTGGCGTCCTTTGTTAGAGCGAGCCAACGTCCTGCAGTTGAGCATTTGATTTCCATGGGTAAAACTGACGCGGAGCCGCACTCCCGTAGGCCGGGTGCCCCACCCGGCGACAGCTATCAAAACGAAAATCTGACCCACACCAATGCAACCCTGTTGGGCAAGCTGCCAAACAGCACGCGACAGTGGCATGTGCTCCCTCTTTTCCTTCGGCTTTCCAACTTTCCGTCGATCCACTACAACCGACCGCTACAGACATGAAACACATCGCCCTCCTCAGCCTGACAATCGCCCTTGGTTCCAGTCTGACCTTCGCGGCCGATAAGCCGGTCATTAAACTTTGGCCCGACGGGCTACCTGAAGGTTCGGACCAAATTCCACCCGACCGCGCCGCCGCCGCCAGGAAAAAGACCACCGAAGAACGCATCGCCTTCGTGGACAGCCCGAGCATCACGCTCTTCCGCGCACCCAGGGACAAAGCCAATGGCTGCGGTCTAATCATCTGCCCGGGCGGCGGCTACAACATCCTCGCATGGCCGAAGGAGGGGCTGGAGATCGCCGAGTATTTCAACAGCGTGGGTGTGACGTGTGCAGTGCTCCAATATCGCGTGCCGCGCCGCAATCCCGACCTCCCACACGCCGAACCGCTACAGGACGCGCAACGCGCCATCAGAGTCATGCGCACTCGCGCGAAGGAATGGGGTATCGATTCGAAACGTGTCGGCATCCTCGGTTTTTCGGCCGGCGGTCATCTTACGACCATGGCCGGACTGCACTGGAGCAAGCCGACCTATTCCCGTGTCGATGACGCCGATGACCTGAGCGCCCGGCCGGATTTCATCTGCCCGATTTATCCCGCCTACTACGCGGACGAAAACAAACCCGGGCCGTTGAGCGACCTGATGAAAGTCACGAAAGAAACCCCGCCAACCTTCATCGCCGTGACCAACGACGACAAGTTGCGCGGCTACAATGCGGCTCAGTTTTACATTGAACTCAAGAAGGTCGGAGTTTCCGCGGAACTGCACATCTATCACAAAGGCGGACATGGTTACGGGATTCGACCCAGTGACAAACCCGTCAGCACCTGGCATCACCGCTGCGCCGAATGGATGAAAGTCGCTGGATTCCTCACGAAAAAATAGCCCTCAATATCAACAAAAAGCAACCCTATGCACATCACCTCCATCGCTTCGCTGGCACTGGCCGCAAGTATCTCCGCAAGCATTGCAGCAGAATCCACCGTCGCCTTCGCGCGATCCAATCTCGTGGCCTGGTGCATCGTTCCGTTCGATGGCAAGAAGCGCGGACCGGCTGAACGCGCGGAGATGCTCGTGCGCCTCGGATTGAAACGCTGCGCGTATGACTGGCGACAGAACCACGTTGCCGAATTCGAGGATGAGATTCTTCAATACCAGAAACACGGCATCGAATACTTCGCGTTCTGGGGTTCGCATCCGAAGGCTTTCGAATTATTCCGTAAATACGAGCTGCATCCACAAATTTGGCAGACGCTTGGTTCGCCGAATGCGCCGACACAGGAAGCAAGGGTTGCCGCCGCCGCGAAAGGCATGCTTGGCATGGTCGAGGAAACCCGCAAGTTGGGCAGCAAGCTCGGACTCTACAATCACGGCGGCTGGGGTGGCGAACCAACCAACCTCGTCGCGGTCTGCCAATACCTCCGCAAGCATCACAACGCCACGCACGTCGGTATCGTCTATAACTTCCACCACGCCCACGAACATATCGCCGACTTCGCCGAATCGTTCGCGCTGATGAAGCCCTACCTCCTCTGCCTGAATCTCAACGGCATGAACGCCGGTGCCAAACCGAAAATCCTTCAACTCGGCCAGGGCGACTTCGATCTGCGGATGCTCAAGGTCGTCAAGGAATCCGGCTACAGTGGACCCATCGGAATCATCGGCCACACGCAGGACGACGTGGAGGAACGCCTGCGCGACAATCTCGATGGTCTGGACTGGCTGCTCCCCCAACTTGACGAGAAGCCGGCCGGGCCAAAGCCCAAACCCCGAACCGCCCGGGCCGTTCCCTTACCGGCCACTCCAAAGCCGGCCGTTCAATCCGCGCAGGGGCTTCCCTCGCTCTCACCGGCGTTCGGCAAAGCCCTCGCTCGTGGGCACGTCATCGCGGGCAGGCCCGAATACCGTCAACGCCCCATCACAATTGAATGCCGCGCCAAGTTGGATTCGAAGAACAGCTTCAACATCCTCGTCGCCAGCGATCCGAAGGCGTCCGCTGAGCATTGGGAAATCTACTCCTATCGCGGCAGCGGCGTGTTCAGTCTCTATCAACCGGGGCGTGGAGGTGAATTCAAGACCACCGTTGACATCTGCGACGGTCAATGGCACGCGCTCGCCGCCGTTATCGATCTGGACCGCGTGCGGCTTTACGTGGATGGCAGGCTCGCGCTCGACCAACCCGCGCCCCGCGTCCAGGGCTCGCCGCGCCCGGGCGGACTGGCGTTCGGCCGGCTTGTCGAGGGCGGCATCGGTTGCGATGGGGTGGTGGATGACGTCCGCATTTCAGCCGGCGCACGGAAGATTGATGACGTGCATGATGGTCCGCTGCAAAAGGATTCGACCACCATCGGCCTTTGGGATTTCGACGATCTCGCCGCCTTGCGCGGCGGCCGACTCGAGACGGCGCAGAGCCCTCTCCAGTCGGCCGCCGATTTCGATGCGTGGGCCGTCGAGGATGCGAAAGCGCGCAAGAAACTCCCTCCCTTTAGATTCACGCCCGCGGCAAAGCCGGGTGAATTGACTCCGGCCAACAGCCTTCCACAAACGGAAGCGCTTTCCCGATGGACCCGCTCGCACGGCGGCGACGAATGCCTGCGCTACTCGTCGTTGACGCGGATCAATCGCTCGAATGTCAGCCGACTCAAAGTAGCATGGACGTATCAATCCAAAGACGGGCGCGGAAACATCCAGTGCAATCCCATCGTGGTGAACGGAGTCCTGTACGCGCCCACGGTCGGCAACCATCTCGTCGCGCTGAATGCCGCGACCGGAAAAGGAATCTGGCGCTTCAAGCCGGATGACCGCCCCGCCTTTCGCGGCCTGACGTATTGGCCGGGCGGTTACGGTGCGAAGCCACGGCTCTTTTTCCCGACCGAAAAGCGATCCCTTTACGCGCTCGATCCGACCACCGGCAAACCGGACCCCACGTTCGGCGAGGGCGGAAAGGTTTATTTGCCTGAAGGCGCGCGGGTCGCTCCCGTTGTCTTTGAAAGCACGCTCGTCATTTCCGGTTATCTCAAAGACGTGCACGCGTTTGACGTCGTCACCGGCAAACCGAGATGGACGTTTCATACCGTGCCGCGGCAAGGTGAGTTCGGCTTCGACACGTGGGCACAAACCTCGGACAACGCGGCCAATTGCTGGGGTGGCATGGCGCTCGATGCCCAACGCGGCATCGTTTTCATCACCACCGGTTCGCCCAAGCCGAACTTTCTTGGCATGCAGCACTGCGGCGACAACCTGTTCGCCAACTGTGTTGTCGCGATTGAGGCGCGCACTGGCAAGCGCCTGTGGCACTTTCAGGAGATCCCGCACGACATCTGGGACCTCGATATCCCGGCGCCGCCAATCTTGACCACAATTGCGCGCGATGGAAAACGCGTCGATGTCGTGGCCTCCGTCAGCAAAACAGCCAATACGATTCTGCTCGACCGCGTGACCGGCAAACCGGTTTTTCCATTCCGCTGGCGGCGTGCGCCGACCTCTGAGGTTCCCGGCGAAGTCACCGCGCCCTACCAGGCCGATGTCGAACTGCCCCAGCCGTTTGCCCGCCAGGTTTATTCGCTTCGTGACACGCCCGACTGGTCGGAGGAGGTCAAGGAATGGGCAGCCGGCGCCTTGAAGAGCGCGCGCTTCGGGCGGTTTCTTCCCATCAGCGACCGCAAGGTCACCGTCTTCTACAACGTCCATGGCGGCGCGGAATGGACCGGGGCCTGTTCGGACCCGAACACCGGCCGACTCTACGTCAGTGCCAACCAGGTTCCATGGTTGATGTCGTTGATCAACTGGAATGAACCCAAGCGCGATCCCAACGCGCCGAAGAAGCGCGGACAAATCCTTTTCGAAACCACCTGCGCCCAATGTCACGGAACCAACCGACTCGGCATCGGTGTCGCGCCGCCCCTGCTCGCGCTCAGCCAGCGATTGAAGGATGAGGAAGTCATCGCCCTGTTGAAGACCGGACGCGGCCAGATGCCCGTCGCGCCGGAGATGGGCAAGGCGGACCTGAAAGCCCTGCTCGATTTCATCTACGTGCGCGACCTGCCGGAATCAAAAACGCCACCCAACCAACCAACGCGTCCGAACTACACGCAGAACAAGTGGAGTCGTTTCCTTGATCCACAGGGGTATCCCGCGAGCAAACCGCCCTGGGGCACACTCAACTGCATCGACCTCAACACCGGAAAGCTGGTCTGGCAGGTGCCGCTGGGCGAATACGAGGAACTGACCAGGCAGGGCGTTCCCATTACCGGAACGGAAAACTTCGGCGGCGCTATTGTCACGGCAGGCGGCCTCGTCTTCTGCGCCGGCACGCGGGATGAAAAGATTCGCGCGTTCGACGCGGATACCGGCAAGGAACTCTGGTCGCACAAACTTCCCTTCGGCGGCTACGCCCCACCGACCACGTATGAAGTCAACGGCCGGCAATACGTCGTCATCTCCGCCACCGGCGGCGGCAAACTCGGCGGACCGACCGGAGATGCGTGGGTGGCGTTCGCGTTGCCGGAGAATCAATAGTCGATGTCTGACGCGCCAGCGTCTTGGAGTGCGCGCGCTGCTGCGCCGCTTTCGGGCGCGCGGAAGGGATTCAAACGATTCGTTTTAACAGGGCGTTCGAGCAGATTTCAGATTTGCGCGAGCTTTCGACTTTCCCAAATGACCGGCATCAAATTCTTGGATTCGGTCAGGAAAGCGGCGCGGCAGCGCACGCACTCCAAGACCTGGCGGACAACGAAAACGTCTTCCCCTGGCGAACACTAGTTCACCATTGCCGGGTCCCCTATGCCACATGATACTCGCCAGATGAATCGGTTTTTCGGTTTTGTTTTTGCTCTTGGATTCCTGGCAACGGGATGTCTGCGATTGGCCCCGGAACGAAAAATGACCCCGGAGGAATCGATGGCTGCCGCAGAACAATTCGTGACCCTTTTGAGACCACTGTTCACCCTATCCGAAAATCAAGCCGATGAACAGGCGATGACTGAAGTGGCCACAGCGGCAAAAGCCCACTACCGAAATCAAGGAAAATGGCCGGCCTCTTTCCCCGAATTACGTCAGTTCGTGGATTCGTCCAAAGGAATGCTCGTGATGGGAAATCATACCGGCGTTCATCTCACTCATCAGGGTGATTCACTGAAACTTGAACTCAGTTCCGAAAGCGGATTCCGTTCCTTGACGATTTCGCCAGCCAATGCGTACGGGACGAATCAGTTTGTAAACCCCTTTCCGCGAGTGCCTGGCACTACCAATGCGCCAATCCGGCGGTAAGAAATTTCATCCTCGGAACGAGAAGGTCGTGATTGAACGTCTGTTTGGCGATCCAAACGGCGACGCCTGGGTGGCGTTTGCGCTGCCTCAACGGTGAGCGGGTGACTGAATTTCAACATTGCGCATGCCTGCCCTGTGAATAACCTTCCTGCAATGAATCGAGTATCCGTCAACCCGGACATCTGCAATGGCCAACCCGTCATTTCGGGGACGCGAATCACGGTGAAGACGATTCTGGAATTTTTGGCCGCCGGTGATTCCTGGGACGACATCCTCGGCGAATACCCTTCCTTGTGTGACGAGGACATTCGCGCGTGCCTGAAATACGCGGTTCGGCTCACGGATTCGCATTTTGTCCTTCGCGAAGTGGCATGAAAGGTCTGCTGCTGAACTAAAACCTTCCCCGATCCCTCGCATTTGATCCCGGATCACCTGTTGTCCACGTGTCCGTCCTTGGTCCTTCTCCCACGGATACCCAGATTTGGGATTATGCCATCGCGAACGACTTCGTCATCGTCACGAAGGACGCCGATTTTTCAGATCGGTCCGACGTAAAAGGAGCACCACCGACCATCATTCACGTTCGGTTCGGCAATATGCGACTACGCGCTTTTCATGAGCTGTTCGCCAGAGTGTAGAATCAGGTGGAGCCCCTCATCGAAGGTGCGCGATTAATCAATGTCTATGAGGACAGAATCGAAGCGGTTGGCATTCGGCCGGGCGGTGAACTGCCTGCCGATACAGAGCCACCGGCTGCCAGGCATGCCGAAGACCAGACGGAGGCCCCGTAATTCGCCGCTGGCGGACCCGCTTTTTGCGGCGGCAAGCTCGGCGGTCCGACCGGTGACGCATGGGTGGCGTTCGCGTTGCCGAAGAATCAATAGTCGATGTCAGGCGAGACAGCGTCTTGGAGTGCGCGCGCTGCTGCGCCGCTTTCCTGAGGGAATCCAATAATACGATGACGCGGGATCGGGGAAACCAAAAGCTCGCGCAAATCAGATATCTGTTTGAACGCCCCGACGAAGCAAAACGTTTAAACCTAATCTGCTCGCTCGAAAGCGGCGCGGCAGCGCACGCACTCCACGACCTGCCGGATAACGAAAACGTCTTTCCCTGACTGGACTCCACTCGCGCAATTCCCGCGCAGCTTCCGATGGAATTGTGATTTGCATTTCGACGAACCTGCATAATCCTTTCGGACAGCACACGTTATGACAAACCAACTCAACTGGCCGGAAACATTGCGAGAGATTTTTGACCGTGGAACGGAGCGGTATCGCGACGGAAAACACGAGGCGAAGGGATTTTTCACCGAGGACGAGAACGCGTTTCTCGCCTCCATTGGGTGTAACGAGCAGGAGATGTTCGATTTTGTGGAGGACCATTTCAACCACGGCGAGCCATCGTTCGAATCCGTGCTGCTGATTCAGGCGGCGCGGCGCGATTATCTCTACTCGGTCCAAAACGGCCAATCGACCGGCAAAGCGCAGACGGCAGATTCGTTTCCCGCAAAATCGGACCAACTGCAGGGTATCGCCTGGTTGCCGCGCATCATTGCCAAGGCGCGGGCCAAACGCCGGGGCGAGTTGCCACCGCAGTTGATGTATGGCTGAGGGGGCGACCGACCATTCCTGCGTGACAGGAACATCCACCTCGCCGATTTTCTGCGCTTCGTCTGGGCCTCCGGTGACGACGATATTCGTATCGCCAATCACGTCAAAAAAATGGCGACCAAGGCATGAGCAAGGCGGATTCAACCAAAATAGATCCGATCGACATTCATCGCATCCGCGCCGCAGAAGGCTGGCTGGGTCTCGGGCTTCCCGTTGACGCCCGCGCGGAGCTGGCCGAGATATCCGAACCGAACCGGGAACACCCGGAGGCGCTCCGGGTAAAGTGGGAGGTGCTGGCGTCCCTCGAAGAATGGGACGACGCGTATCAAACCGCGCTGTTGATCATCCAGAATTCCGCCCGCGATCCGTCCGGTTGGATACATCGGGCGTATGCGGCCCGCCGCATGACGGGCGGTTCCCTCGAACGCGCGTTCAAGGCGTTGTATCCAGCGGTGGAATTGTTTCCCAATGAGCCGGTGATTCCCTACAACCTCGCCTGCTATTGCTGCCAGATGAATCGCCTGCCCGAATCACGCATCTGGCTGCAGCGAACGCTGCGCATTTCCAGCGAACCCAGAGCCAGTGCGGCCATCAAGCAAATGGCGTTGGCGGACAAGGACCTCACCGCGATGTGGGAGGAAATCAAGCTGTTGTAATTGTGGCGCGAATGGTGCGGTGAGGCGATTACATCGCTCCGGGGAGCGCCCGCGTCGCGCAGGCTCCTTTCGGCGTCGCGCCGAAAGGCCTTGGGGATTGCGCACAATATTTGTGCGTCGCAGGGATGATTGACGCGGGCACCACAAGACGTTTTGCGAATTCCTCATTCGGTTCGCAGCACCAGCTCGCCTTTGCGGACGGAAAAACAATCATCGCCGCTGAACACCAGCCAGACTGATTTGTTATCCGCGCTCATCCACTTGGTCGGCAGATGCATCGACTCACCGGGACCGACATCCCACCTGTCCGTTTGAAAAACCATTGTCCATGGACCCCACGGTTCGAGCGCGTCGTAAATAGCGAACGCACCGGCAAAGCGAGGTTCGCTCCCGCGCCCGGTCTGGCACCACAAATATCGTTTCAATCCGGGATGATAACTGACACTTGAACGATAGCAGTTTCCCGAATCAGCGAAGACTGCCGCGCGGTCAGTAATTCGTTTCGACCACGCTGGCAAAGCGCCTTGCTTGAATCCGGCGAAGAACTCATAGGCATCGCGTTCGCGCATCCGGTCTTTTGGCACACGTGCCATCACAAATCGATCGGCGCGATCGTAGGCCGTGTCGGCGTCCTGCGAATAAACGTAAACATACCCGTCACGCGCGCCGGCGTAGTTGCGTCCAAAGTTCAACAGCGTCGGGCAGCCGAAGCTCTCGGCGAATTTCCAATTCGCCCATTGCCAAGTCGCGCCATGATCCCGGGACCAGCCGAGCTGCGAGTTGTCCACATTACGCACCCACATATGGAGCACGCCATCGACCATCAACATGCCACTGGCCTTGCGGCCTCGTTTGCCATCGCCTTTGGTTTCAGCCGTGGGTGAGCGCAGATTGATTCCCGTGAAATCATCCGGCCCGCCCTCCACCCGCGCCAGTCCGAGACTCAGCTTCCGCTTCAGGCGCGGCTCGAATCCGTAGCCATCGCCATAGGCCGTGTAGAGATGTCCGTCATCCGCCCAGGTGATGGGCCAGTTGTCGCTGCCCTTGGCCTTTCGAACAATGGTTTCCGCCGGCGCCCAACGGATGGTTTTGATAACCGGGCTGGGCGCAGCGGCCGGACGAATCGGAGCGATGGCCTCCGGAACTGCTTGAGTCGCATCGTTGCCGTCGATTTGCCGGGCCGGAGGCCGGCGCTCCGCGGGACCGTTCTTTACTGCGGCGGCGAGCGGTTCGAAGAATGGTTTGAGCACATCGTAATGACTGTTCCATCCCTTGCGACTCCACGACTTGCCGGCACGCGCGGCGACGAGATCGAGGCTCGGGACCACGAGAATCAGGCTGTCGTAAAGTCCCCATGACCAGCAGGCGTCGCGCGGCAGGCCGGCGATGGTGCCGTCGATGTTGTTCCACCACAGCATTGAGTAATGTTGTGACGCATTGCCGTGGTTCTTCGGATCGTGAACCGGAAGTTTCGCAAGTTTCGGGTCCGGCTGGCGGATGGCCTCGATGAATTCGCGCGGCAGAATCTTTTCGCCACGCCACCAGCCATCGCGCAGATAGAGGTAACCGATACGCGCCATCGCATTCACGTTCGCATGAAATCCGGAACCGAACTCGCGCCGCGCGATGCCGTCAAGCTGCTTCGGGCGATACGAATGAGCGCGCCAGCGGAGGTCGGATTTCTCGATACCGATGGGCGTGAAGACCCGATCGAAGAGCACGTCATTTAGATCGCGGCGATAGAGCAGGGTCAGGCATTCGGCGAGCCAGTTCGGGCCGCCGTCGCTGTAATGCCACTTCGTTCCCGGCTCGAACAACAACGGCTGGTATCCGCCGGGCTTTTCGAATCCGGCCGTCTGATTCGCGAGCATGCGCAACGTGATTTGATTCAACCAACCCGACTTCGCGTTGCCGTCCGGCGGCACGCCAAACGTGGGATGGTATTTGATCGCCAGATCATCGAGCGCAATTTTTTCATCCAGCAACGCCAGGCCAAGCGCCGTGCAGCCGATGGATTTGGAGGAAGATTTTAAATCGAAGAGTGCTTTCGGGTCACCCCATTGCATGACGAGTTTGCCGCGATGAATAACATGACCAGACCCGCCGCCGGTGAGCGCGTAGTCGCGCGCTTTCTCGAGTTGAATGACATCGAGACCGGCGGTCGCGGGGGAACCCGCCTCCCATTTCGCGCCCGGCCAATCGGCGGCGGACGCGAGTTGATTGCCGAAGCAATACAGAGCGGCGATTAGCAAGAACCGTCGGAGTCGCGGGCGATTCATAGGCGAACGGTATTGACGCCAGACATCCCCGTTTGTTTCAGAGCAACTGGATGATATTCGAGGCATGCGGACTGGCCGCGAGGGCATTCACGGCAATCCGTCTTGAACCGGAAAAAACACGGACAACGGATTTTCGGCGAGACGCCGAAAACAACCCGCGAGACGCGGGTTCTACCCAACTGGACCGCCTTGTGCCCGCCCGAGGAGCCCCTTGCTATCGGCCTTTTACCTGACTAGCATTGAAAATTACCCGAGGCAACGGAGCGGAGCGAAAGATGAGCGACCGACGTGAACCAAAAAGATCCTATGGCGGACTGGTGCTGGTGGGCATTGCGTTTGTGGCGCTGGCCGTCATTTCGGCACTCATGCCCGAGGAGGAAACGAGAGGATGGGAGCAATGGCTCCATCCGATGGCCACGGAGTCGGAAAAGTTTAGTCAACCGGCAATTCTCGGCGGTCTGTTTTCCGTCGCCACCAACTTCGCCACGGTTCGAAATCATCATACCGCCCGGTTCGAGCTCAGCGGAGGTGGAAGCCCGCAGTTTAAATCCAAATACGGGCTATTTGGTCGCACCGGGACCGGGTTGACCGATACCCATCACCCGGATCCATTTGGCACCACCTTGCTGGTACGGAAGGACGGGGGCAAAACGGTGATTGTCGTCCTTGGGGCCGGCAAAGGTGCCTCAACCGTAAACGAACTCATCGTGGAGCCAGTTTTCGGCAACGAAATCACACCAGTTTCGTCCTCACCGGCACCACTGCCCCACTATCCGGGCCTACGTGCCGGCTCGGGAGGCGGTGCCGGCTTGATTCGAATAAACGACTTCTCATCGTCGGACGACTTTGACCTCATCCTCCAGCATTACGAAACCGAGTTCGGTATCGAGCGCGTAACTACGGACGGCGAAGTATCACTAAACTACCGGACTCCAAACACAATGGTCTTACCGACAGGGAAGACTTCCGGCATGCGCACAAAAACGATTGTTGGGGTTCACGCCGTGGTCACCCACTTGATTCACATCTGCCACATCGAGGGAGAGGCCGATACCCACGTAATCTACGCAATGATTTTCCGCTAGAACCGCTTCTGAGGATCAGGTCAGGCGCCCAGTTTCGCGACAATGCCGTGCATCACTCCCAGATAATCCTTCGCCTCGTCCAGCGGCATGACCAGCGGCGGAGCAATCCGAATCACTTTACCCGCCAGCGGTCCGAGCAGGTGTATTGCTTTGCCGTTTTCATCCCCGAGGTAACAGGCGCGGACGATTTCATGCGCGACTTCATCGGCGGAGCGATCTCCCAGGGCGGCGCATTCCACGCCCCATACCGTGCCCTCTCCACGAATCGCGTTGATGGCGGGCAACTCGGTCAAGCGGATCAACCCATCTTCAATCACTTTCGCCAGCGCGCCGGCCCGTTCCATCACGTCCGTTGACTCGAATTCATCAAGGGTGGCGAGGACAGCGGCGCAACCCAGCGGATGAGCACTCCACGTATCGGAGCCCTCTCCGTAGCTCAGACTACCAAAGACATCGGCGCGGCCGACTGCGGCATCCACGGGAATGCCGTTGCCCATGCCTTTACCCAGCGCAACAATGTCCGGCTCAACGCCATAACGCGTGAAGGCGTATAGCTCACCCGT
>CALBIE010000871.1 GCA_937893495.1 uncultured Verrucomicrobiales bacterium
CGTCGAACAGCTTGCCGGCGATCTGTTGCCGAATGCGACGCGCGATCAAATTGTCGCAACCGGGTTCAATCGCAATCATCGCGTGAACACCGAGGGCGGATCGATTGACGCGGAGTGGTTGGTTGAAAACGTGATTGATCGCGTGGAGACGGTCGGGTCGGTCTGGCTGGGGCTCACCCTCGGGTGCGCGCGCTGTCACGACCACAAATACGATCCGGTTTCGCAAAAGGAGTTTTATCAACTGTTTGCCTTCTTTAACAACGTGCCCGAGCAGGGCAAGGGGCCGGGTAAGCAGGGAAACTTTGATCCCGTTCTCAGGGTGCCTTCGGCCATCGATGAAGCAAAGCTGAAGGAGTTGGCGAAGGCAGTGGCGGATGCGGAGCAGCAACTCAAACTCGTTGAAATGGATTTGGACAAGCGAATTGCCTCATGGGAGTCGCGGGCGTTGGAAGATTTGCAAAAGAATGCAAAGGGGAATCCGTGGCAGGTTCTCTCGGATGCAATCGTTGAATCGGAAGGTGGAGCGACGTTTGAGAAACTGGAGGATGACTCGTTCCTGCCTTCCGGGAAGAATCCGGGCAAGGACGCCTACATGTTCAGCGCGAAACTGAACGAAGGAACTCTGAACGCGCTGCTGCTCGATGTGATTCCCGATCCGAGCATGAAGAACAAAAGTGTTGGGCGGGCGAGCAATGGCAATTTTGTCCTGACGGACGTTGAGGTGCAGGTGATTTACGAGGGTGCCGATTCGCCAAAGCCGGTGGAAATTTCCCGGGCCGAAGCGAGCCACGAGCAGACGGGTTGGCCGATTGCCGCCACGATCGATGACAAACCGGACACCGGTTGGGCCGTCGATGGCAATACACGCCCGGTGCAGCAGCAGGCCATTTTTCATCTGGCGGAACCGCTGTCCGTGCCCGTGGGGACCACAGTGGTCATCAGGTTTTCCTTCGAATCAAGATACGGGCAGCACGCTTTCGGAAGGTTTCGGATGTCCTCGACCGGGAAAGCTGGTGTCACGTTGAAGCAGGATGAAAAGGCGAATGCCGAATTCACCAGCTCGCTTCAAACGCCCGCCAGGAAGCGCAATCAGAAGCAGAAAGATTTGGTTCGCGCGAAGTTTCTCACGGTCGAGGCGCCCGAAGTATTGCAGGCGGAGAAGGCCTTCGAGAAATCCCGCCAGGCGCTTGAGGTTTATCGGAAGAAAATTCCCACCGTAATGGTAATGAAGGAGATGGAAAAGCCGCGCGCCACATATGTCCTGAATCGTGGCCAATACGATCAACGCGGCGACGAGGTTGGACCGGGATTGCCGGCGGCGTTTCCACCGATGCCCGAAGGCGCACCGATGAATCGGCTGGGGTTGGCGAGATGGATTGCGTCGGCGGAAAATCCGCTGACGGCGCGGGTGCAGGCGAATCGATTCTGGGAATTGCTCTTCGGCACCGGTCTCGTCAAGACGAGTGAAAACTTCGGGACGCAGGCGGATTGGCCGAGTCATCCGGAGTTGCTCGACTGGCTGGCGACCGAGTTTGTGCGGCTCAAGTGGGATTCGAAGGCGCTGTTGAAAACGATGTTGATGAGTGCGACGTATCGGCAGGCAGCGACGGTCACGCCGGACAAACTACGACTCGACCCGCAAAACCTGCTGCTTTCGCGCGGCCCGCGATTCCGCATCCAGGCCGAAATGGTGCGCGACCAATCGCTTTATTTTGCCGGCTTGCTGGTGCAGCAGATCGGCGGGCCGAGCGTGCGCCCGTATCAGCCGGCAGGAATTTGGAACGAGTTCAACTTCTATGGCAACTTGCGGAATTACAAAAACGATACCGACTCCGGACTTTACCGCCGCAGCCTTTACACCATCTGGAAGCGCACGGCCGCACCGCCGGGCATGACCCTCTTCGATATGCCCAGTCGCGAAATATGCACGGTGAAACGGCCGCGCACCAATACGCCCTTGCAGGCGTTGGCGCTGATGAATGACGTGACGTTCGTCGAGGCCTCGCGGCGGTTCGCGGAACGATTGCTGAAGGAAGGAGGAGAATCGCTCGACCTTCAGATTTCCCACGGTTTCCGGATTGTCACATCCCGTCCACCCTCGAAGGACGAGTTGGCGACGCTGGTCAAAGGATTTGAGCGTCGGGCCGAGCGGTTCGGGAAAGAACCCGAAGCGGCCAGGCAATTGATCGGGCAGGGCGAATCAAAACCCGATGGCGGGCTCGACCCCGTTCGACTCGCGGCCATGACGACGACCGCCAGCGTGTTGCTGAATCTGGACGAAGCCCTCAACAAGTAGTTACCAATGAATCCATTGCTTTCCATTCAGGACCAGGCGAACCGGCGGACGTTTCTGCAATCCTCCGCGCATGGGCTGGGTCTCGCGGCGCTGGCCTCTCTGCTGCCGCAGTCGGCGACTTCGGCGGATCGCCAGCCATCATTCATGCGTGGCGCGCCGAAGGCGAAGCGAATCATTTACCTGTTCCAGTCCGGTGCACCTTCGCAGATGGATCTGTTCGATCCAAAACCCGGAATTACCGGGCGGCGCGGAGAGGATTTGCCGGATTCCATTCGCATGGGCCAACGCATCACGACGATGACTTCCGGACAAAAAACACTTCCGGTGGCGCCGTCCATTTTTAATTTCAAGCGACACGGCAAAAGCGGCGCGTGGTTGAGTGAGCTGCTGCCTTTCACCTCACAGATTGCTGATGAGATTTGCCTGATTCGCACGATGCACACGGAGGCGATCAATCATGATCCGGCCATCACGTTTTTTCAGACGGGATCGCAACTCGCCGGCCGGCCGAGCATTGGTTCGTGGGTGTCGTATGGATTGGGGAGTGAGAACGCGGATTTGCCGGCCTATGTCGTGTTGACCTCCCGTGGAACCGGGCGACCGAATGATCAACCGCTTTACGACCGGCTGTGGGGTTCCGGCTTTTTGCCCACGCAACATCAAGGGGTGAAGTTCCGCAACACCGGCGACCCGGTACTGTATCTCTCCAATCCGCCGGGAGTGGACCGCAATCTGCGTCGGGACATGCTCGATGATTTGGCGGCGTTAAACGGGAAACAGCATGCAGCAGTGGGCGATCCGGAAATTCAGACCCGCATCGCTCAGTACGAAATGGCGTTTCGCATGCAGGCGAGCGTGCCGGAGTTGACGGACATTTCAAACGAACCCCAGTCCGTACTGGATCTTTACGGACCGGAGGTGAAAACGAAGGGTACCTATGCTGCCAACTGTCTGCTGGCGCGCCGGTTGGCTGAGCGCGATGTACGCTTCATTCAGTTGTTTCACCAGGGATGGGATCATCACGGCGGATTGCCGGCCGCGCTCAAGGGGCAATGCCGCGATACCGATCAGCCGACGGCGGGACTGTTGCTCGATTTGAAGCAGCGCGGTTTGTTGGACGACACATTAATCGTGTGGGGCGGTGAGTTCGGGCGGACGATTTACTCTCAGGGCAAGCTTACCGAGACGAATTACGGGCGCGATCATCATCCACGGTGTTTCACGATGTGGTTGGCCGGTGCGGGCATCAAACCCGGCATGACCTACGGCGCGACGGACGATTACTGCTACAACATCGTGGAAAACCCGGTGCACGTACATGACCTGAACGCCACGATTATGCATCTGATGGGAATCGACCACAAACGCCTGACCTACAAGTTTCAGGGCCGCCAGTTCCGGTTAACCGATGTTCATGGCGAGTTGATTCACGCCGTGCTGGCGTAGAGAACCAACAACGGCCGAGGCTCTTCCCACCGAAAGTTGAGTTACAAATGATCCATGTGAGGGTTTTTGGGCTGTTTCCCCGGTTATCGATCTACCGTTCGTAGATTCGATAGTAGCGTCGGGAAACGCCAGTGGCACCGGCATCGTCAAATCGGAATTCGCCGTTCGTGAGGTTCAGTCCTGAGCCGTTGGTCGAAATTGCAGTCCAGGTCTGCAGGTCGGCGGACACCTCGATGACGTAGTTGGACGACAGGCCGGCCGTGAGCGGGTTGCCGTCGTGATCGAGGAAATGGAGGCGGAATTGTCCGCCGGGCAGGACCTGAACGCTCCGCAATCGCGGCGGTACGAGGACCCGCACGAAGGCGTTGCTGGAGAGCGCGGACCCGATGGCGTTGGTGACACGTGCGTGATAGGCGCCTTCATGGGCACGCGTAACTCCGGAGAGTGAAAGGTCAAAGTTTGTGGCATCCGTGAGTTGCTGATTGTTGCGATGCCATTGCACAAACAATGGCGGCGCGCCGTCAGCCTCGACGCGAAGGGTCACGCTTCCGCCGGCGATTGCCCGCTCGTTCGTTGGGTGCAGCGTGATGATGACCGGTGCGACGACTGTCACATTGGCCACCGCACTTGTCGCGCTTCCCGCGGCGTTTGCCGCCACGACGTGATAGTTGCCCGCCTGAGCCGGTTGGATGTTCGGGATGCTCAGCAGCGAACTGACGGCTCCCGATACCGGCAATTGGTTGCGATACCACTGGTAGGTGGGGGGCGGTGAACCTGTCGCCGAGACCTGCAATTCGACAGTGGAACCAATAGCGGCGATTCGGCTCGTGGGCTGGAGGACAATGGATGGCGGGATCTGCACCGTCAGCACGGCGACGGAACTCGTGATGCTTCCCGCGACGTTTGTGATGATGACCGAATAGCCACCGGCGTGAACGGGCTGGGCATTCGTCAGATTCAGCGTGGCGTTCGTCGCGCTGTTGAGCAGATTCGTTCCGTTGAAAAGCCACTGATAGGAAAACGGCGCTGTCCCGCTGACCCCGACGTTGAACGTGGCGGGCGACCCGGCAACGACGATGGAGTTGGCCGGCTGATTGGTGATGGCGAGATTCTCGGCGAAGACGGTCAGTGTCCCGTTGATATGGGTGATCGCGTAATTTGACGCGGTTGCGCCTGAAACGCTGATCAGATAATCGCCGGGCTGACTGCCAACCAGCGCCGAGGTCGTGACCGCCGGTTGGGTTGTGAGAGCATTGTTGGTATCTCCGTTGACGAAACCGGTGTAGGTGACGGCCAGGATGGGGTTCGTCTGACCGAAAAGGCGCGTTTGGTTCAGAGCCCGAATGGTCAATGGCGCTTGGGTGACAACGAGTGGGACCGAGGCATTGGCGGGGAGGTAATTTCCGGAATCGTTGGGCGCAAAGCTGACCTGGAGCGTATGGCTGCCGGCGGGAAGTCGTGTGCCATTGGTTGGAGAATAGGTGAATCCGCCCGGGACGTTCGCAATCGCGTTCAGTTGCACGGATCCAATCGGTGCGCCGTAACCGATGGCGACAGGGTCGGTCCAGATGATGAAAGAGTTGAGCTGACTGACCGTGAGGATGGCCGGGGCGCTGGTGATGCTGCCAACCGCGTTTGTGACCACCAGTGTATAGGTGGCGGCGGCATTGGTGGTGACATTGTTCAATGACAGCGTGGCGGCGGTTGCCCCCGGGATTGGCGCACCGTTCTTTCGCCATTGATGGTGAAGGGGAGCCGTTCCATTCGCGACTGCGGTCAGGGTGATGTTTTGCAAGGCACTGACGACCTGACTGGTCGGCTGGAGTGCGATGGAGGGCGGCACGAGCACGGTCAACGCGGCGACGGAGCTGGTGACACTGCCGGCGATGTTGGTGATGACGACCGAGTAGCCTCCGGCGAGGATCGGCTGGACGTTGGTCAGGTTCAACGCTGTATTGGTCGCGCCGGTCAGCAGGTTGGTCTGATTGAAATACCACTGATACGCGAACGGTGCCGTGCCGTTGACGCCGACGGTGAAGGCGGCCGTTGAACCGGCCGTGACGGACAGATCCACAGGCTGATTCGTAATGGCGAGATTTTCGGCGAAGATGGTCAAGGTCCCATCGATGTGGGTGATGCTGTAGTTGGATGCGGCGGCCCCCGAAACGCTGATCGGATAATCACCCGGTGAACTGGTGAGCAGGGCCGTGGTGCTGACGACGGGTTGAGTGGTGAAGACATTGTTGGATTCCCCGTTGACGAAGCCGATGTAGCTGACGGTCAAGGCCGGGTTCGCCTGACCGAACAGCCGGGTCTGATTCAGCGCGCGGATGGTCAGCGGCGCTGGTGTGACGACCAGCGGCACCGACGCATTGGCCGGCAGGTAATTCCCGGAATCGTTCGGCGCGAAGCTGACCTGAAGCGTGTGATTGCCGGCCGGGAGCAGAGTGCCGTTCGTTGGAGAATAGGTGAATCCGCCCGGGACATTCGCGTTCGCGTTCAATTGTACCGATCCAATCGGAGTTCCGTAACCGATGGCGACGGGATTCATCCATGTCATCGTTGAGGTGAGCTGGTTCACCGTCAGCACCACGGGCGCGCCGGTGACGCTGCCGGCGTTGTTGGTCACGATGAGCACGTAGGTTCCCGCCGCGTTGGTCGTGACGTTGTTGAGTGTCAACGCGGCGTTGTTGGCACCGGCGATCGGCACGCCATTCTTCCGCCATTCGTAGGAGAGCGGCGGTGTGCCCGCGGCCAATCCGTTCAGGGTGACGCTTTGCAGCGCGTTGATGGTTTGATTCGTGGGCTGCTGCACCATCGTTGGCGGCAGCAACACGCTCAATGTGGCAACGGAACTGGTGATGCTTCCCGCGATGTTGGTGATGATGACCGAGTATCCACCGGCGTTGATGGATTGAACATTTGCCAGGTTCAAGGCCGCGTTGGTCAAGCCGGCCAGCAGGTTGGTGCCGTTGAAATACCACTGATAAGCGAACGGCGCCGTGCCGCTGACGCCGACGGTGAAATCAGCTGCGGTACCGGCGATTGCAGTCACGCTGGCGGGTTGATTGGTGATGGCAACGTTCTCGGCAGATACCGTCAAGGTCCCATCGATGTGGGTGATGCTGTAGTTGGATGCGGCGGCCCCCGAAACGCTGATCGGATAATCACCCGGTGAACTGGTGAGCAGGGCCGTGGTGCTGACGACGGGTTGAGTGGTGAAGACATTGTTCGACTCGCCGTTGACAAAGCCCGTGTAGCTGACGGTCAAGGCCGGATTGGGCTGGTTGAACAGCCGCGTTTGGTTCAGCGCCCGGATGGTCAGCGATGCCTGTGCGACGATGGCTGTGACGGATGCATTGGCCGGTAGGTAATTACCCGAATCGTTGGGCGCGAAGCTGACCTGAAGTGTGTGGGAGCCGGCCGGGAGCCGGGTGCCATTGGTTGGAGAATAGGTGTATCCGCCCGGGACGTTCGCAATCGCGTTCAGTTGTGCCGGAGTGATGGGCGAGCCGTAACCGATGGCGAGAGGGTTGGTCCAGGTGATGAACGAGTTGAGCTGATTGACAGTCAAGACAGCCGGAGAGCTCGTAGTGCTGCCGACAGTGTTGGTCACCACCAGCGTGTAGCTGGCGGCGGCATTGGTGGTGACGTTGTTCAAGGTCAGGGTGGTGGCGGTTGCCCCCAGGATTGGTGCGCCATTCTTCCTCCACTGGTAATAAAGTGGAGCCGTTCCGTCTGCGGCGGCCGTCAGGATCACGCTCTGCAGCGCATTGGCAACCTCGTTGGTTGGCTGCAAAGTGATCGACGGCGGCACCAGCACGGTCAGCGTTGGGGCGGAACTGGTCACGCCCCCGACGACATTGGTGACGATGACCAGGTAGCTGCCGGCGGCGGCGGATTGGACATTGGTCAGATTGAGATTTGCGTTGGTCCCGCCGGCAATCGCGTTGGTTTCGTTGAAATACCACTGATAGGCAAATGGCGCGGTGCCGTCGACACCAACCGAAAAGCTGGCGGGGTCGCCCACAACCACCGTCAGGTTCGTCGGTTGATTGGTAATCTGCAGGCCTTCGGCGAAAACGTTCAGCGTTCCTCCTATGTGTGTGATGCTGTAGTTGGAAGCGCTGGCACCGGAGACGGTGATGGGATAATTGCCGATCGGGCTGCCAGGGATCGCCATGGTGGCGACAACCGGTTGGGCCGTGAGGACATTGTTGGTCTCCCCGTTGACGAAACCTGAATAACCCACCGTCAGGGCTGGATTGGGCTGACCAAAGAGCCGACTTTTGTCATGGGCCTGTATCGTAAGCGGAGCCCGGGTGACCGAGATCAACACGGACGCATTCGCGGTGATGTAATTGGTCGGATCGGTTGGAGTAAAGCCGACGTTCAGCGTCTGTGTTCCCGCATTCAGCAATGAGCCCGCGCCCGGATTGTAAACCAAGGCACCGGGAAGACTCGCCGTTGCATTGAGTTGGGTGGTGCCCAGGATTGTGCCGTAACCGATCGCGGCCGGGTTTGTCCACATCAGCATGGCCTGCCGACGTAACACGGTCAGCACGGCTGCCGAACTCGTGATGCTGCCTTGGGTGTTCGTCACCACCAATTGATAGGTGCCGGAGTCGTTCGTTCCGACGCTGGCAATCGTCAGCGAGGGGTTATTTGCACCCGGCACGTCTGAGCCACCTTTCCGCCACTGGTAGTAGAGCGGGGAGGTCCCGCCGGCTGAGGCGGCGAGCGTGACGTCCGTAAGTGTCAAGACGGTTTGGTTCGTCGGTTGCAGCGTCATCGACGGCGGAACCGTTGTCGGTGTGCCCATCATCCAGTTGAGTTTGATGTTGCCTTGAGTTCCGCCCAGACCGTCCACGGCGATCAGGTAGTGGGTTCCGGCAGCGGCATTGAAGGTCACCTTGCTGCGACGGCCGTCGGGCGCGCTGTTGTCATCGCAGGCGACCTGCTGCAGGTCGAACAAGCTGGTGCCGGTATAGACGGCCAACACGGTATCAATATCGCTGCCGATGGTATCGACCACGAATGCCGCGCTGGCACCCGCCGTCAGTCGGAACCAGCGCGATGCGCCACCAATGACATTGCAATGATTGGGCTCGCCGCTTTGCGTGGTGGAAGCATGATTGTTGAAGATCTGTGTGCCCACGCTCCCTGCGCTGACCACCGGAAACGCCGCCTTCCTCAAGCTGGCGACCTGGCGATTCGGCGGTGGGGCACCGGGTCCAGTGCCGGAAGCGGTGGCGAAATCAAATAATTCCGCCAGCTTGCCGAAGGTTCGCGCCCCGCTGTCGGGACCGATTTCCAGAAATGCCGTGTCGGAGGAGGTCGTAAAACCCGTCGAGCGGCGGGCCTGCACGGAATAGGCGCCGACATCGGATGATTGGGCATTGACGATGGTATAGGTTGAATTGGTTGCACCGGGAATGGGAATGCAGTTCTTGAACCATTGGTAGGTCAGCGGCTTCGTGCTGGTGGCGGCGGCTGGAAACGCCACCGTCGTGCCGGATGCGATGGTACGACTGATCGGTTGCAGCGTGAAAATTGGATCGTCGAAGAAACCGGGAGTTTGGTTCACTTCAATCACAAACTCTCCCCCCCCCACCGCCGTATCCGTCCACGGCGATGTAATAGGTCTGTCCCGGTGTGGGGTCGAAGACGAGCGTGCTGGTGAGAAAACCGCCGCTGTCGTCATCACTGGCAACGGCCGTCAACGAGCCGCCGGCACCACGGGTGTAAACCCCCAGCAGGGTATCAAAGGCGCTGCCGCGGGTGTTGACAGTGACGAGTCCGCTGATGGTGGCCGTGTATTTTAACCAAACGGATTTCCCACCCGGTTTGCCCGCGTGCTTTGGTTCGCCGTTTTCGGCGGTGGCCGTCGTATTGGTGCCGCGGCGGAGGCCGGAGCCGATGGTCCCTGCATTGGCGAAGTTGTCGGCAAAGGTTTCACCCGTTCCACCGACGCGAACGATGACCTCCGGGCTGGTCACGGCGCTGATCGCGTTGGCCACCACGACCGCGTAGGCGCCGCCATCTGCGGTCGTGGCTTGCTCGACCGTGTAGGTCCGGTTGGTTGCCCCGGGAATGTTTGCGCCGTTGATGCGCCACTGATAGCGCAGCCCCGTGCCCGAGACCGCCACGTTGAGTGTGAAGCGTTCGAAGGCGGACACGTTGGTTCCGACTGGAGGAGTTGTGATGACCACCGGCGTGTTTACGTCCACGCGAATCGGACGCGAGAAGGCGACGGCACCGGCGGAATCTGTCGCCCGCGCCAGTATTGCGTGCCCTCCGGCAACGGCATTGCTCCAGGTGAACGGGAAGGGCGCGTTGGTTGATGTGCCAATCAACGTGGCACCTGCGAAGTAATCGACGCGCTCAAGATTGCCCTGCGGATCGGAAGCCTGGACTGTGAATCCGACATTGGTGGGGAAGAGGTATTCTGAACCAGACCCCGGAGACGATATCGAGATGATTGGAGGGCTGTTGCTGCCGGAATCCGTTCCGCCCAATCGAATGAGGCCAAGCTCTGATTCCCCGAACGGTAGGGAAAGTTCACCGCCTGCGATGAGGCCGTTGCCGGGCAACGGAGCAAGGGCGAGCGCACGGTCGGTGCCATTGCCCGTCCCGTTGTAATAGTTCGTCCACAATCCCTGCCCGCTGGCGTTCAATGCGGCGATTGCCCAATCGAGACCCGAGGCACTGTTGCTCACGGATCCGGCCATGAAGATGTTGCCGGATGAATCGATCAACAGGTCGCCACCGATGCCATGTTCAGCCGATGCTCCCGTAAGATGTTTCGCCCATACCTCGGTCAGTGAGGAGGTAAACTTGACCGTGACAATGTCGTCCTTCAATGCGCCGGGTGAATTCCCGTGCAGATACACATTTCCGGTGGCGTCGAGTTGCAGTTCGTACAACCGGGCATCGCGGGACGCCGCTCCGGGCGCAGCATATTTGACGGTGCCTTGATGAGCGCCGGCACTGTCGTACTTCGCGACGGCAAGTTGTCGGTTCGATGTCCCCTCCATTTCACCGGCCACGAAGATGTTACCGCCTGCATCTACCGCGACCCTCCGCGCGATGTCATCGCCTTCACTTCCACCGTCGAGGATTCGGGACCACTGAAGGTTTCCGTTGGAATCCAACTTTCGGGTGATGAAATCATTGTGGCTGGAAAACGTGAAGGAAGTGTTGGTCAATCCACTGCCAACCGCGACGACATTGTCCGATCCATCGACGGCAATTCCAAAGCCGTCTTCCGGGCTGAAGAAGGGGTTGACGTTGAGATGATTGGCCCACCGTTGGGCACCGTCCGCGAAGCCAAACTGGATGACCGAGAATCGATCAACAGAGGTTTGGGCTGTCGTGGATGGGGGAGGGTCGGTCAGCGCGACAATGTTTGCATGCCCCGTGGTGTTCAACGCAATGCCCAGCGCCTTGCCATCTTCGCTGAAGCTGTTCCGCCAGACGAGACTGCCGGCGGAGCTGTATCGGGCCACGACGATTGCGTGCCCGTTCCTTGTCGGCTGTTCCCAGCCGCAGACAATCGCTCCACCGGTGGTATCGCCCGCGATTCCGGTCAGCACGACGTTGGCGAGGTAATTGGACCAGATCAAATCACCGGAGGGCGTGAGTTTCAGCACCGCTGAGCTCTTCGAGGCATCCGTTTCAGTGATATCCACGGCCATGAACAACAGCCCGAGTGGATCGGTGGCCATCAGATTCGCCGCCGCGCGGCTGGCCGGGAATGGAATCCGCTGTTCGCCCAACAGGCTTCCGCCAGCCGTGGAGACGCTGACCACGGAAACGGCACTGGTCACCGAACCGAGGGTGTTGGTGATGATGACCTGATAATTGCCCGCATTGGCTGATTGGATGTTCGGAATGACCAGTGACGAATTGGTGGCGCTGTCAATGTTGGTCCCGTCGAACAACCACTGGTGCGACAACGGTGCCAAGCCCTCTGCGAAAACGCGAAGCGTCAACTCACCGCCCGCCACCATCTGTACCTGACCAGCCGGCTGTACCGTAATGGCGGGTGCCAGATTCACTGTGACGTCGGCCAGCGGGCTGAGCACCTTCCCGAGCGAATTGCTGACAGAGACCCGATAGTGCCCGGTGTGAACACCCTGCATATTGGTCAATTGGAGTGTTGAATTGGTTTCCCCGGCCAGAGGTTCCCCGTCGCGGTACCATTGCAACGACAACGGCTGCTGGCCGGTGGCGACGGATGTCAATACGATGGTAGTCCCCTGATCGACGTTGGTACCGGTAGGCGTGGTGGTAATCCTCGCGGCGCCCATTGCTTCGCTTTGAGCATACTTGACCACAACGACCTCTCGGGTCTTCCTGAGTGTAAAGATATTGTCCTCCACGGTGTACCCGGCCACATAGACGTTGCCGGACAAATCAACCCCTACGCCTTTGGGAACGTCATCCTGGTTGGACGTGTTCATTCCCGCAGTCCAGATTTCGTTACCGGCTGAGTCGTACTTGACCGTGGCAAAATCTCGGATCGGAGAATACCTGTCCTCCATGACGGTCCGCAGGCCGGTCACATAAACGTTTCCATCGCCATCGGCCGCCAGTCCGACCGGACGATCGGTGTTGGGTCCGCCGTGTCGTGCCGCCCAGACCCGATATCCCGCAGAGTCATACTTTATGGTGAGGAAATCAGTGCGGGATTCCAGCGAAAGCGTCGCGCCGGTGACAACGGTTGACCCGTCGGCGAGCACTGTCATGGCGACGGGTTGCTCCATTGCGCTGCTGGAATCCAGGTGACGGGCGACCCAGAGCAGCGCACCACCCGCGTCGTACTTGACAATGACAATCTGCCTCGATGAGGCATTCGATTCCGACCAGCCCGTCACGAGCACGTTACCCGATGAATCCACGGCCAGAGCCGTCGCGACATCGCGAAGCCCAGCCGGTCCGTTCCATCGCCGGGTCCATAATTCGGAGCCGTCCGCGCCATACTTGAGGACCACAAAATCCTCCCGTCCATCCTCCGCCGGGGAGACACCGCACACGTACACGTTGCCCAACGGGTCGATGGTTGCAGCGGTGGCCGAATCGCTCCCGCCGGCTGGTCCGTCGTAGCTGCGAAACCATTGCAACTCCCCGGCGCGGTCATATTTCACGATCAAGATATCCCGGTTTACTCCACCGCAGATCGAACTTCCAACGGCCACCACCTCGTCCGCCGGTCCAATGGCCACATCCGTCAGTTCATCGTCGTCATCCGTCACTCCATTGAAGGTGCGTTCCCAGACGAGATCGCCGGACGGGTCGTACTTGAGCAGCAACAGGTTCAATTCCCGGGCATCAAGTGCGTCCGTCGTTGCGCCCACGATGGAATTGCCCTGCGAATCCAGATCGATGGTCCGTCCCTCGACCCAACGGCCGGAGTAATCTCCAATCGAAAAATTGTATTCTTCCCGGTAATATCGTTTGGAGAACAACAGGCTGCCGACGGAATTGCGTTTTTCGATGACCAGTCCGACGAATCTGCAGTAACGGTTGAATGGAGAGCATTCCTCCAAGTTGTCGGCGATGGAGTCGCCGCTCAATTCGGTGCCCAGGACGTGAGTGTTGCCACTCGAATCAACTGTCATTGCCGCCGTCACCTTGCTGTTGGTCGTCATGTTGGAGTAACGACGCCACGCCTCGTTGACGCCGCGGTTCGGGACGGTCAGCCTCGCCGCCTGAGTGAGTCTCTGCACCCCGTTGCTGGTGAAGATAGCGTGATATACGCCCGTATCAGCCGGCTCGACATGGTTGAGGATCAACCATCCACTGGTTTCACCCGAAATGGCGTTGCTGTTGAAGTACCATTGAAAGCTCTCGCCGGAAAACAGTGTGGAGTAAAACTCGTGCGATGCGGGGATGAATGAGGCCGTACTACCAGGAACGGCCTCCACATCCGCGAGAGCGATCAATTCCGCGGCCGGAGGATTGGCCGCTCCCGTGCCGGTCGAAATACTCAAACTCCACCCACCCGCGAGGCTGCCGGAATCACCAGTGGCATCATCCACCACGTAGAGGCTCCACGTACCATTGGGCGCGGCACCGTTGAATACCGACAAAGTCTGCCCATACGGACCGGAGGGGGCGGGTGAGGGAAACGTATCACCGCTTTCATAGTCGGTCGGCCGGTACCCGCCAGAAGCGTTGAGCGCACTTTTAGCCATTGTGCCCGCCGCAGTATCGGCGAACGCGAAGGTCGCGTTGACAAGGTCAGCTCCACCGCCGGCATCGGACACCAACACCATCGATTGTCCGGCGGGCCCCACGAGCAGGACGTCGATGTCGTCCGGCCAGGTGTGGCTGAGATTGCTCAAGGTCACACTCACCGACGTGACGACACCGGTCAATCCGGACACAGAAATCGTGGAGGGATACGGACTGGAACCCGGGCTGTCAGTGATCGAGATGGCGCCGGTGTTGGCAAAAGTAGAGGCACTGGTACCCGAGGAGGCAACCACAATGCTTATCGGTGCCGACGTGGTCGAAAAACCCAGATCATCCGTTGCCCTTGCCGTCAGACTGTTGGCGCCAGCCGGCAGATTGGTGATGCTCAGAGTGAACGGCGAATTTGTGTCTTCGGCCAGTCTGGTTGGGCCATTGTAAAACTCGACCTTTACGATGGTGCCGTCCGCATCCTCTGCCGTCGCGGTGAGTGTGACCTGTTGACCACTGGCGATATTCGTCGCACTTGAACTCAGCGAGACCGTTGGTATCCCGAAGGGCGACACGGTTGTGAATACCAGTTGCCAGCCATTCGAGATCCCACCTGAGTTTCCTGGGCTGTCATCTTCAACATACAGTTTCCAAATTCCATTCGGCGAGGTTTCATTAAAGACTGCCAATGATGCAACGTGCGGCCCCACTGGAGCTGGCGAACCGAATGAATCGTTCGAGCCACCGCCGTTGGTGGGGCGATACCGGCCCGGCGGATTGACATCATCATCGGCCAGCAAGGCGGTGGCTGAATCCGCAATCGTATAAGTGGTGCTGCCAAGGGCCGTGCCACCGCCGACGTCCGCCATCAGTATCGTGTTTTGTCCGGACGGACCGACCAGCAGGACATTGAGATCGTCCGGGTAGGCGTGGTAAACACCATTCAAAACAACCTCCACACTGCCGACCACGCCCGACAGACCACTGACACTGATCTCCGACGGATACGGATTCGCTCCGGTATTATCGAACAAATAGATCTGATTGCCGTTTCCGATTATTCCACCAGCATCGGCAACCACCTGCACGGCCGCCGATGTGGCGCCGAAACCAACATTGTCCGTCGCCTTCGCGGTAATGTTGTTCGTCCCCTCCGGCAAGGTGTGCACGACCAGTCCAAACGGCGGCGTCAAATCCTCGCCGAGTTTTGTCGCGCCATTAAAAAATTCCACCTTTGCAATCGTGCCATTCGCGTCCGTTGCGGTTGCATTCAGGGTAACCGGCTGACCGCTGGAGATGTTCGTCGCACTTGCATTCAGAACCACCGTCGGCACACTGTTCGACGATGCCGTCCCGATCACAAGCTGCCAGCCGTTGGAGATGGCGCCCGAAGCGCCTGCTTCGTCGTCCAGGATGAACAGCTTCCAGATTCCATTCGGTGTCGTTCCGACAAAGACGGCCAGCGATGCCGTATGCGGTCCGGTTGGAGCGGGCGAAAGGAAGTAGTCGTTCGCACTGCCTCCGTTGGTCGGGCGGTACGTGCCCGAAGGATTGTAGTCCTCGTCAGCCAAGGACCCCGCTGCTGAATCCGAAATCGTGTATGTCTCACCGGTCAGGTCGGTGCTGCTGCCGATGTCCGCCAGCAAAATCGTGTTCTGCCCCGATGGACCAACGAGCAGGATATTGATGTCGTCCGGGTAGGTGTGATGGATTTCATCCAAAACAACGGTTACATTGGCGATCAACCCCGTGAGTCCATCTATCGAAATCTCGGACGGATTCGGCGTGGCCGAGGTGTTGTCATTGATGACAATCACATTGGGGTTTGCGAATTGTCCACCCGCGACCACGACCTGACGGACCGAGGATGTGGCTGTCGCCCCGAGATTGTCGAACACCTTGGCCGAAATGCTGTTGGTGCCAACCCGCAGCGCCGTGGTGGTCAGACTGAACGGCAAGCTGTCGGTCGTTCCCAGCCTGGTCGGGCCGTTGAAGAATTCAACCTTGGCCACGGTTCCGTCGGG
>CALBIE010000872.1 GCA_937893495.1 uncultured Verrucomicrobiales bacterium
GACAATGTCCGGCGCACTGGCGGCCACAAGCCGATCCGCACTGGCGGCCACTGCTTTTGCCTGCTCCGGATTCGATACGCCAAACCCGACGGCAATCGGCAGGTCGGAATGGGTTCGAATCAACGCCGTCATCTCGCCAATGGTGTCGGACACCTTGCTCTGCATCCCCGTCACGCCCTCACGCGAAATGTAGTAGATGAATCCCATGCCATGTTTTGCGATGCGGGCGATGCGCTCCTCGGGAGTCGTCGGGGCGATGAGATAAATCGCACACAACCCGTACTGCCGCATCAATTCCTCATAATCGCCGGATTCCTCCGGTGGCAGATCCAACACCAGGAGGCCATCCACTCCCGCATCGGCCGCCTGCTTGATAAAGTTTTCAATCCCCGGTCGATGCAACAGATTGAAATAGATGTAGAGAACGATGGGAACGTCTGATTCCTGCCGAATCTTCGCGACCGTTTCCAATACGCCTGTGGGCGTCGTACCTGATTCCAAACCGCGTTGTGCGGCAAGTTGATTCACCACGCCATCGGCCAATGGATCGCTGAACGGCACCCCCAGTTCCACTACGTCAACCCCCGCTCGATCGAAGGCGATCACCAATTGCCGGGTCGTTTCCAGATCAGGGTCGCCGGAGCCAATGTAGGTCACCAGCCCCTTCTTCCCCTGCTCTTTCAAACGGGCAAACCGCTGTTCAATCCGATTCATGCGCGGCGGAGTTTCCCGATAAGAAGCGATGGTGGCAAGTTAGAACGAGATTGACGGGAGCGCCGCAACCAATCCTATTGGGCGCGGCTCTATGGCACAGAAACCCGTTTCTCCACATCAATCCAAGTCGTCATCGGTTGGTAAAACCGCATCCCGTCGAGAAACCGGAAACATCCGCCTGGCCGGTCGATTTCTCTCCCCCGGCGCGTTGCATCTTTATGAAGCAGGAGGAACGCGGCCTTCAGGCCGCAGAGAGGTGGATATCAAGAGCGTTACCCGATTTTCTGAGGTGCCAATTCTTAAACACCAGGAGGATGGGCTGGCTAACGACATAAGTAGCCCCGTGTTCGAGCAGACCGCTCACGAATTCCGCGTGACAGGTCATTGCGAAGAGGAGATTTTTGCCGGTGAATTTTCGCACACTGAAAAACTGTCCGACTTCCGTCTGCAATTGAAACAGGGAGATCGCATTTTCGGCCTTGGGGCAACGGCCGGCCCAATGGAACACTTGGGCACGCGACGCACGCTCTGGAGCATTGACGTCCTCGGACACGCTTCCTGCATTCATGATGGACTGGAATCGCTTTACGCCACGATTCCCTTCGCCCTGATTCTGAGGGAAGGACGCGCCATGGGATTCAGCGTCAATTACGCGGGCCGGCACACTTGGGATATCGGGCAAACCAATCGCGATTTTCTCCAGGTACAATGCCCTGCCGGACATTTCGATGCTCACCTTTTTCTCGGTCCCACGCCGGCGGAGGTGCTGCGCGAGTTCACCGATGTGCACGGGCGCGCACCGATGCCGCCTCGCTGGGGGCTCGGCTACCAACAATCCCGCTATGGGTATCGTTCACGAAGCGAAGTAGAGGAACTCGCGGCCGAATTTCGTTCGCGCCAGATTCCTTGCGACGTGCTGCACCTCGACATTCATCACATGCACGGTTATCGAGTTTTCACCTTTGGAAAATCATTTCCAAAACCATCGGAAATGCTCACCACGCTGGCGAACAAAGGATTCAAAGTCGCCGCCATCGTCGATCCCGGCGTAAAGAATGATCCGAATTTCCCCGTGCTCAAACGCGGCAGACAGCGCGATGGGTTCGTGAAACAACCGAACGGCCGTTCAGATTTTGTCGGCAAGGTCTGGCCCGGGAAATCCCGGTTTCCGGATTTTTTCAATTCAGGAGTCCGTCGCTGGTGGGCAGGCGAACAAAAACGGTTTCAAAAATTGGGTCTGGCGGGATTCTGGAATGACATGAATGAGCCGGCCATCTTTGACGGTCCTGGAAAAACGCTGCCCGAGGATTGCGAACACCAGACTGCAGACGGACCTGTCGCGCATCGACATCTTCACAATCGTTACGGCACCGAAATGGCCCATGCCTCGTTTGAAGGGGCTTTGGCCCACAACCCGGAAGCGCGCCCGTTCATCATTTCCCGGAGTGGCTGGTTGGGCATTCAGAAATATGCCGGCGTGTGGACGGGCGACAACAGCTCCAGTTGGGAACATCTGGCCAACAGCATTCCCATGTTGCTCAACCTTGGTTTGAGCGGTGTCCCGTTCTGTGGCGCGGATGTCGGAGGGTTTCTCGGCAACTGCAGCGGACAACTTCTCGCGCGTTGGACACAACTGGCCGCCTTCACGCCATTCTTTCGAAATCATTCGAACATCGATTCGATTCCGCAGGAACCGTGGCGCTTCGGCGAGGAGGTCGAACAAATCTGCCGGCAATACATCACGCTGCGTTACCAGTTGCTGCCGTATCTATACTGCCTCTTTGCCGAAACCCACCAGACCGGCAACCCGATTATGCGGCCGCTGCTCTGGCATTTCCCGAACGACCCCAAAGCCGTTACCACCGATGATCAGTTTCTGCTTGGACAGGGTGTGCTCGTCGCACCGATTTTGCGCAAGAATGCCACGGCTCGTTCAGTGTATCTTCCGTCTGGAATCTGGTTCGACTTCTGGACCGGACAACCTTTTGAAGGCGGACAACACATCATCGCGGAAACTACTCTGGCACACCTGCCCCTATTCCTCCGTGCCGGTGGATTGATTCCCTTCGCCCCGGCCGAACAGTTCATCGATCCCGAAAAGCCACAAACGGAAATCACTTTGCATGCCTGGTTGGGCGGACGAGGGGAACTCCGCTGGCACGAAGACGACGGAGCGACGCGCGGGTATCTTGAAGGCGACTTTTCAAAACGCACGATCACCTTCGTTGACAATGGCGATCGTGGACAAATCCGCTTCGAACGCACCACCGGCAAATTCAGAAGCCGTGTCAAGGTATGGCGCATATTAATCCGGGGATGCGACCGCCCGATCACGCTTCTCGCGAATGGCAAAAAGGTTCAGGGCATTTTCGATAAAGAGATTGGAGCCACCACTCTCGCCGTTGCCAACACTCCCGAGCCATTCACTCTCGCGTGGAAATGAATCTTCTGTTCAACAAGATTGCTGGAAATTAGACTGTCGCAATGGAACAGCTCCTGAAACTACTGCGCGAAAATGCCTCGCTCAAACACAGCGAACTGGCGGCGATGCTCAACCTCACCGAGGAAGAAGTCGGTGCCCGCATCAAGGCCTACGAGGAGAACAAGACCATCCTCGCCTACCAGGCTGTGCTCAATGAGGAGAAACTCGACGTCAGCGATGTCCGGGCCGTGATTGAGGTCCGGCTCACCCCTGAACGCGGGGGCGGCTTTGACCGACTGGCCGAACGCATTGCCAAATACAGCGAAGTCAAATCGTGCTATCTGATGTCCGGCGGATACGATCTGCTCGTCGTGGTCGAGGGCGACAACCTGCAAAATGTGGCCCGATTCGTCGCCGAAAAGCTGGCCACCATTCAAGGCGTTGTCTCGACTTCAACCCACTTTCTGCTCAAGGCCTACAAGGAACAGGGCGTCCTCATGCACAGTGAGAAGAACGAGGGGCGTCTTGCGGTGTCGCCGTAAATACCGCCGGTGGGGAGAAGCTCCTGCTGAGCCCACTTCAGCATCCCGAAGGGATAGTCAGATTTCTTTTACTCCTTCCGTGTCTCGATCAGGGCTCAGCAGGAGCTTCGCCCCACCACGCGAGTCACAGCTTCGCAAGCGAATCATCCAGCGCAGCGTAAAGCGCCTTCATCGTCTCCTCTGTCTCATCACCCATGCTGGACAAGCGGAACGTGGTTCCCTTGATTTTTCCATAGCCGCCATCAATTGCGTAGCCCCGTTCCTTCATCATCGATTGCAGTTTCGCCACGTCGATGATCCGGCCACCCTCCTTCGCGCCATTGTTGATACACGTCAACGTCTGCGATTCGTAACCGGCTTCAGGGAAAAGCGTAAACCCATGCCCCATCGCCCAGTCCCGTGTCATTTGCGAAAGTTTAGCGTGCCGCGCATAACGATTCTCCAAACCCTCCTCAAAGAAATCATCCAGCTTACTGGACAGCGCATAGGTGTGGCTGATGCTCGGCGTGCTTGGCGTCATGCTTTTCTCGGCATTGGACTGAAACTCCAACAGGTCGAAGTAGTAGCCGCGGTCGCCAATGGTCGCAGCCTTCTTCATTGCGGCATCGGAGCAGACGAAAACGGCGAAGCCCGGCGGCAATGCAAACGCCTTCTGCGTTCCCGCCAGCATCAGGTCGATACCCAGTTCGTCAAACGGGGTCGCCATAGCGGACATGGAACTGACCGTATCCACGATGAACATCACGTCCGGATACTTTTGCTTCAGAGCGGCAATCTCCTTGAGCGGACTCAACACACCGGTGGACGTTTCATTGTGCACCAGGGTCAGTGCGTCAAACTCGCCGGTCGCCAGTTTCGCATCAATCTGCTCGGGCAGAATCGGCGAACCCCAGTCCACCGTGAGTCCTTCGGCTTCTTTGCCGCACCGTTTCGAGACATCCAGCCATTTATCCGAGAACGCCCCACACATGCAATTGAGCACCTTCTTCGAGACAAGATTTCGAATGGCTCCCTCCATGATTCCCCATGCAGACGAGGTGGACAGAAAGACGAGTCGCTTCGTTGACAGCAATTGCTGGAGTTGCGGTTGGATTTTGGCGTAGAGGTTCTGGAAGTCCTTGCTCCGGTGCCCGATCATCGGCGTGCGAAAGGCCTGCCAGGTTTTCTCACTGACTTCAACCGGCCCCGGAATGTGCAATTTCAAATGTCCCATAAAGCGGGCCGGAAAATTTCATAAGGCCGTTGCGTTGGCAAGGCCGCTTTTCTGTGGAAAGGGCGTGATGTACTGAAGAAAACTCCAAATAGCCATTCGGTACGTCCTGACTCGCCCAAACCCGACGGCCGAACGACTCAACCCCAAATCTCAATCCGCTGGTGACCGACCGTCACGATCCGGTCTGCCCCCTTTGACAGGGAAAAGTCGTGCACATGCGTGGACAACTGCTCCTCGCTCAACGTTTTCTTCCCGTCCGGACTTATGAAAATAAGGTATCCCTTATGATCCCCTCCGCCTGCCAGAATCCAGTCCCCCTCCGGATGCCAGGCCAATCGCTCAACCAGGCCCTTGAACTTGCCCGACTCGCACTCGCCCAATTTCTCCCCCTTTTCCCAATTGAACAATTCGACTCGGGCTTTCCCCCCAAGGTGATCAATGTTCCCGACCTTGCCCATTCCTCCGACCGCCAGTTTTGCCCCATCCGGCGAGAAAGCGAGCGAACGGATTCCCCCAATCGAATGGCGCCGCGCCCGGGGATCCCAGGTGTAAAAGACCGGAGCCTCAAAAGATTTGACCTGTTTGCCAGTGGCGACCTCCCAAACGACGACATGCCCCACCTTGTCAGCCGTCGCAAGATGAAGTCCATCAGGCGCGAACGCACAGCAATAGAGCATCGAGTTGAAGTGGGTCGGCGTCAGCGACTCGTGCCCCTTCAGTTCCCGAACGAGCTTTCTGCTCCTGACATTCCACAAACGACAAACCATGTCATCCGCCACACTGGCAACCAGTTTTCCATCGGATGAAATCTCGACCCCCCGCACCCATTTGTCATGAGCCTTGAACGATTGAATTGATTCCCGTTTCTCGTAATCCCACCAGGTGAGCGACTTGTCATAGGCCCCGGACACCATGACATCATCCGAAATGGCAACGCCCGTCACGTAACCCGAATGTTGCTCCATCGGTTTGGGTGCAGGTTTTTCCTCCGAGACATCAAACGGATAAACGGCACCATCCCAGGCTCCGCAAAAGATCGTTCGGGATTCCGGCTTCCTCGCCATGCTCAACAGCACCTGCTCGGATCGAATTTCGCGAATCTTTTTAAACTCCTCCGGTTTCATGCGAGGGCCTCCTCAATGGGTTTGATGCCGGGATTCACAAGCGGCACCGGTCGTTGACCGACGTGATATTCCTTCTCCGGATCAATTCCCAAGGCCGACAAAACCGTCGCGAACAGTTCCCCGGCGCCTTTCTCCTTCTCAGAAACGTGCTGCCCATCCTTGTCCGTGGCCCCATACACCAATCCTCGCTTTAGTCCGCACCCAAACATGGCCACGCTCCAGGCTCGCGCAAAATGGTCGCGCCCAAGACTGCCATTGATGGTCGGCGTACGGCCGAATTCGCCCATCGCGATTACCAGCGTGTTCTCGAACATGCCACGTTGTTTCAAGTCATCAAGCAGAGCCGACATGACTCGATCAAACTCCGGAACCATTTCCTGATGGGTCTCAAAGTTTTGTCCGTGACTGTCCCACCACGCTCGGGCGACCCTTACAAACGGCACGCCTGCCTCAGCCATGCGACGCGCCAAAATGGCCTGTTCCCCAAACAAGGTTGGACCATACATCTTGCGGATCGAGTCCGGCTCCTTGGACACGTCGAACAAATCCTGACTGCTCATCAAACCATGAACACGGGCATAGGCTTCAGCATGGCTCTTCACGGTATCCAAGCCCCTGCCCTTGCTGAAAATCGCGCTCAATGCCTCCTGCAAATGGGCACGGGCGTAATGGTCATCCTCGTTGATGGAACTGAGTCGGCTCAAATCAGCCGGAACCATTTTGTCCGTCAAATGCATCGGCGCGTAACGGGCTCCCAGGAATCCGGGCCCGTTCATTACGTTTCCACGCCCTTCCGTATCCGAATAAAATGAAACGTAATCAGGAACCTTGCTGTCGATCCGCCCCATCTCTCGGGCCATCACGGAACCAAGATCCGGATAGTCAATCGCAGCCTCGTCTTTTCGCCCCTGGACCATCAAACGAGCGGCCGTACCGTGTCCGGCATCGACGGTGTTCAATGAACGAATGACAGTAATGTCGTTCATCCGCTTCGCCATTTCAGGCATCAACTCAGAAATCCGGACCCCTGGAATCGTGGTCGGAATCGTGCCGAAAGGTCCACCCGTGGGACGACCCGGTTTAGGGTCCCAGGTCTCCAACTGGCTGGCGCCACCCGCCAACCACAACAGGATGACCCGCTTGCCCGTCTTTTTGAGGGCATTGTTCAATTCGCCGTCGCCCAGCGCATGCACCGAACCGGTCCGTCCCATCAGCGCACCGACGCCCGCGCCGAGTGTGCCCATGAATGCACGACGATTCAGTTCGTGCTCGATCGCACCACAATGAGATCCTGATTTTTTCATTCAGTTAACGTGACTGACAGTAACAGTTACAGATTCGACTTCAGTGATTGAATCGGAATTCTACACCGCTCAACATGGCCCACAAGACTTGTTGCCAGGCCTCCGAGGGTTTTTCGCTGTGCAACTTCACATAGTTGGAAAGCAGCTTCACCTCTTCATCTGAAGGAATTCGCGTCAATACGGCTCGAAACAGCATTCGAATATTCTTTCCGTCGTCATCATTGGCCAGAATGCGATTCAAAACAGTTCCCCCCGATGTTCTCAACAAATCCCGAACAATTCGATCGTTGTTCGACAAATACAGAGCCTCCTCAACCGGCAACTGAAACTCGCCCGTCTGCCGGGGAAACTCCCTCACCCAACCGCTGCCGCCTTTGGCAAGGTCTTCGACCCGTTTTTCCAGTTCCTCCGGCTTTTCAGACAGAGAGATGAACGCCTCCGGATCGCTCGTCGCGATTCGCAACGCAGCCCCCATCTGATGAGGCGTCATCGGCCTTGGTATCGCCACGGCGAACAATGCCGACTCGGGACGATCGTCCGTCCGCCAACGACTCTCGCGGGCATACGCCCTACTCAAGACAATCCCACGGATCAATCTGTTCAGATCGAATCCGTGTGTTTCAAAATCACGGGCCAACCATGCCAACAGTTCTGGATGTGACGGCTGATTTTGCCCGTGCAACTGATCGAGTGGCATCACCAACCCACGCCCCATGAGCCGATGCCACGTGAAGTTGACTGCGGCGCGGGCAAAGAATCCACCCTGCTCCTTCGCCACTCCGATTCGGGCCAATTGGGCACGGCGACTGAAATCTGGAGCCGGAACTGGTTTCTTCTCCTTCTTCAGTTTTTCCAGCGCATCCTTAATCTTTTTCTCTTCTTCCTTATCCGGCTCTTTCGACTCCGGTTCGTCGATCACGGTTCCGGTCAAAAACATCAACCTGGCCTTCTTCTCTTCCCCCTTTGTTGTTTTGAATGACACCGTGCCATACGCCCGTTCCGCGGGGAAATCGCCATTGAGAAATGTCCGGCTGAAGAATGATTTCATCCCGTAGTAATGGTCCTGCTTCCAGGCCGGAACCAACGGATGATCATGACACTGCGCGCAACTGATATTGACTCCAAAAAATCGGACACTCACGTCATTGGCCAGCTTGTCCAGATCGTTTCCCAGTTTTCGGATAAAATCCGACGAATGTCGGGTTGGTTCGCCAAACTCATCGGCAACGATGATTTCTCGGAATACTTGATCCCAACTTCGTCGTTCATCGACAGCTCGCTCAAGATATTTGCGAAAATTCCGTCCATCTCCGTCCACCAGCCGCCATTCCCACTCGGTGACCTGGTGCCGGGCAAATCCAGGCGTCTTCATGAGCCGATTCACGAGTCGGACAACTTTGTCGGCATCGTCTGACTCAACAAACTCGTTCAACCCGGCGACCGACGGAATGCGCCCGACGAGATCCAGCATGACGCGACGCAAATAATTCGCATCCGACGCGGCAGATACCGGTTTCACTTTTGACCGTGCCAGCTTTGCGTCAATGTATTCATCAATGACCTCAGCGATGGGTTTCTTTGGAGAGGCGAGCTTGGTTTTATCAATCCCGTCCCACCATGGCTTGGTCTTGGCAATGTCCTCGATAGGCGCATCGGGAAATACCGCCCCATCGCGAATCCATTGTTCAAAAGATTTGATCACAGCTTCCGGTAATACCTCGTCCGGTGGCATCCGTTCGTCCTGGTCATCGATTCGCAGACGGGAAATGAAATGACTTTCAGCAGGTTTTCCAATCGCCAGAACCGGTCCGGAATCCCCGCCTTTCAGCACACCTGCACGGGAATCCAACATGAGCCCCCCCTTGTCCTTTCCTTTCTTCGCGGAGTGGCAGCGATAGCATTTGGCCGACAGCACCGGGCGAATCTTCTCCTCAAAAAAAACGACTTCGGACGTCAACGACGCGGCCCGTCCCGTTGCGGAATTGAGCAGGCTAGCAAGGATACCAATCTCGATTAGTCGCAGAAACATCGGGCTTTTTCTTTGATATACGGATTGTCGCATCCATCAACTCGGCGAGAATCCCGGAATTGGAGGAATCCAACATCGACATTATTCATTACCGGCAGGACTCGGGACGCAAAACCATCCTTACAATTTCAGTCTCAAAATGAAGTATGACTACGCGAGAAGCTTTTCGATCACGTGCCCGTGGACATCAGTGAGGCGCCGGTCGATGGAGTTGTGCCTCACGGTCAACTTTTGGTGATCGATGCCAAGCAGGTGCAGAATGGTCGCGTGAATGTCGTAAACTTCGGTCGGAGTTGATCGATTGAGCGGCTTGAACCCCCATTGATCACTCTCGCCTGCCGTGACGCCGCCCTTGATGCCACCACCGCACAGCCAGTTGGTGAAAACGAACGGATTGTGATCGCGGCCTGTTCCCCGTTGAGCGCAAGGCATCCGACCAAACTCAGTCGTCCACAGAATGATGGTGTCATCCAACATGCCGCGCTGTTTCAGATCTCGAATCAACGCTGACGCCCCCATGGCCATGCCCGTTGCGAGCGGTCCGTGATCACGCTTCACGTCTTCGTGACTGTCCCAATTGCGACGAGGAAACCCGTTTTCGTTCCCACTCCAAATCTGCACGAACCGCACGCCTCGTTCGAGCAAGCGACGGGCCACCAGACATTTGCGGCCGAAGAACTCCATCTCCGCCCTGGCGTTGATGGTCGAGTCATCGACTCCCCGGCCTTCCGATGCCAGACCATACATGTCCCGGATGTATTGCGGTTCGGGAGAAACATCCAGCGCTTCGGTCGCGCTCAACTGCATCCGCGCCGCGAGTTCATAGCTCCGAATGCGGGCTTCAAGACGACTGTCCCCCGGACGCTCGATCGTGTATTGCGAGTTCAACTTCTTCAACAAGGCCAACCCATCCTTGTCGGCTTTCGGAGTGATGAACTTGTTTCCCTCCGGCGGAAACAAATCGTTTATTGGCGTCTTATCGCCAGGACGAATAATTGTGCCTTGGTGCTGTGCGGGAAGAAACATCGATGACCAGTTTTTCACTCCGTTCGACGCCAATCCCCGATGATCAGGCAAAACCACAAAGTTAGGCAGGTCATCGTTCTCTGAGCCCAGTCCATAACTGACCCACGACCCGGCACTTGGAAAACCGGGCCGATTAAACCCGGTCGTCTGCAACAAGGTCCCCTGACTGTGCACGCCCGTCTGTCCGATCAGATTGTGCACGAAAGCCATCTCGTCAATGACCCCACTGAACGGCGCGACGATGTCGCTGATCATCTTCCCGGACTGTCCATACGGTTTGAAATCCCAGTATGATCTGGCGCTGTTACCCGGAGAACTTTGAAACAACTCCACCGCCTCGCCCGGATCCCACTGCTTCCCATGCTCCTTCTCCAACTGCGGCTTGTAGTCGAACATGTCCACATGGCTCGCCGCGCCCCCCATGAACAACTGCACCACCCGCTTCGCCCTGGGGCGATGATGCGTGGCCTTCAACACTCCGTCATTGGCGAGCAGATCTGTCAGCGCCAGCCCCGCGAAGGAGGAGGCGAGGCCGGAAAGGAAATGTCGGCGGTCATGCATCAGATCGCTTCGCCTCTACCTTCTTCAGGTCTTCAACCCGGCCAATCGGTCTCCCCTTCCCCAGCCATTCGCAAAGTCGGTTCAATTCCACGACGATGTCCAATCGCCGGTTAATCGCCGGCGGTGACATATCGCGCGAGTATCCGCGGGATGCGTTCTTCATGGCCTTCGCATCCATGCTATTTGATGTCGGGATCATTCAAGTTTTCAAGGTCGGCCAAGTCCTGCGAGCGTCCGGCCGCTCGCTTCATCTTACGCAGTCCTGCGACACTTACAACGTTGACCCGCGCATCACCAAAATCGAATCGCACTCTTTCGTTCCAGACGTCTTCGAGAAAACGATTCACCAGGATGAAGTCGATCGAGGCCAGTTCAGTATCAATGACTCGCGACACCCGCCACATCTTCACTTCGTCGTCCGTGCCGGCACCAAACGTCATCACTCCCGCATTCAACTTAAATCCCAGATGTTTGATCGCAGTTCGAATCGCCGCCAAATCGTCAGCACACACGATGAAATCAATATCCTGCGTGGCTCTCGGGAATCCATGCACCGCCATCGCCAGCCCGCCGCACAACGCATAGTCTATCCGCGCTTCATCCAAAACGCCCGCCACGGTAATCATTTCTGACTTTACATCAATCACGGTTCAATCCAGATACACAAACTCGTTCAGATTGAAAATCAGGCGGCAGGTGTTCGCGAGTCCGTGTTCTTTCGAATACGTCCGCAACGAGTCCAGTTCCACCGTCGTCGGCGCCCGCCCCATCGCAAGCCACACAGCATCGGAGATCGGACTATCGGCCTTCTCCACCCGCGCGGCGAGATTCTCCGCCATGGCTGTCATAAACGGATTATTCATCAGCGCCAACGCCTGCAGCGCGGTGGTCGTTTCGTCGCGCTTCGGAACCATCTGCGATGGGTCAGCACAATCCAACGCCGTCATGAACGGATGCGTCTGACTGCGGGCGATAAACCGATAGATGGAACGCCGGTGGGATGCGGGATTGTTCTCGTCGTACAGGTGATACCAGAACTTCGGCGTGTGATCGTCCTTGAACTTGAAATCCTGATAGCTCGGGCCGCCCATCTCTGGATTCAGTTTCCCCGCCGCGGTCAGCACCGAATCGCGAATCTCCTCCGCCCGTAGTTTGCGTCGATTCATCCGCCAGTAAAACTGATTGCTCCCGTCAACGGCCGCCTTGCCGGCGTCGTGGGCCGAAACCTGCCGATAGGAGGAACTCATTACGATAACACGGTGCAGATCCTTAATGGATTCCTTTTCCCGAAAACGATAGGCGAGCCAATCGAGCAGTTCCGGATGCGTCGGCTTCATTCCCATGCGTCCAAAGTCGTTCGGAGAATCCACGATGCCGCGGCCCATGTGATTCAGCCAGATGCGGTTGACGATTGAGCGCCATGTGAGCGGATTGTTCCGGTCTGTCAAATACTCCGCCAAGGCGCGACGACGAGCCCCTTCGTTGTCAGGCGCATTCAACGCGAATTCGGCGGCGCTGCCCTTCCACAACGCGGGCGCGCCCGGTTTCATCTCCTCGCCCGGCGAACGCAGATCACCACGCAGCAGATGATGAATCGGGCGCGGTTTGCCATCCATGGGTTTCACATTTCCAAACGGCTTGAACCGGGTTGCAATGGCATAGACGAGCTTCCCCTTCGGTAATCCATCAAGTTCCTTCTTCTTTGCGTTGAGCTGTTTCGCAATTCGTTCCCGGTTCTTCCGCACGGCATCGGTTTCCAGCCGCCGCATCAGCGCGTCCAACTCGCTTTTCGATGATGCAAGGCGCTCCATCGCCGAGGCATCTCCGCCCGTGGTATATTTCCCGTCCACAAGATTTGTCTTCCGCCAACGAATCGGAGCTTCAATCGAATCCTTGGCGGTGACCTTCCCTCTGGCGGCAATGTTCATGCCGGCCGCATCCAGGACCTGCATCTCCGCGAGGGCAAATATGTAATCGTTCTTTCGCTCAACCAGCTTCGTCGCGGTGACGCGCACAAATCGTCCCCTCGCGCCGCCAGCCGCAATCGGAAAGGGAACCACACCCGGGTTGATTAAATCACGTTCCGTATAATCACCCACAATCTCGACGGCGCCCTTGAACGACTGGTCATTCGAAACTTCGACGCGAAACCGGACGGGAAAGCCGAATCCCGCACCGATACCGGCAAAGTCGTCATGGCAACCGATCAGGACAATCTGGCGGATGTCTGCCGCCTCCGGGAGTTCCAGTTGCACCCACTTAATCTCATCGGAATTCTTGGAAATGGTTGAGTGATACCCGTGCTCGGGAACCGTCTTCAGAGTGGCCGCACCACTTTTTTCCAGCGTCTGTATTCGCGATTTCAGATCAGCCAGCCCCTTCCCGCCCATCTCGTTTATCCGTTTCTCAATCGCCTTTCGTTCCGCCTCCACATCGGCGATGCCTTTTTCCAATTTCCTCCGTTTCTGCTCGATGGTCGCATCAAGATCATAAACCCGGTCCGCCCTGTCCACGGCCGCGAAAAGCGTGTGCAACCGGTAATAATCCTTCATCGATACGGGATCGAACTTGTGATCGTGACACTGCGCGCATTGCACGGTCGTGCTCATGAACGTGTTGAACACGGCGCTCACCATGTCATCCCGGTCCATGTGCTTGGCGATGCGACCGTCGAGCTTCCCTTCCCCCACCTCGACATGCGCAATAAAATCCCACGGACCCGCAGCGACAAATCCAAGCGCCACGACTCCATCAGGATTTCCCGGCCAGATGACATCTCCGGCGACCTGTTCCTGCACGAATCGCGAATAGGGTTTGTCTTCGTTGAAACTGCGAATCACGTAATCACGATACGGCCACGCATTGAAACGAGCCTTGTCCTTGTCGTAGCCATGCGACTCGCCATATCGGGCAGCATCCAGCCAATAACGCGCCCATTGTTCCCCGTAATGCGGTGATTTCAACAACCGTTTCACCAGGCGCGCATACGCACCATCGGCGTCGGTCTTCGATTCTGTCACAAATGCCCGCACCTCATCCGGCGTCGGTGGCAGGCCAATCAGATCAAACGTCAACCGGCGAATGAGCGTTCGCGCATCCGCCTCGGGCGACGGCGACAATCCCTTGTCACGAAGCTTCGCAGAGACAAACTGATCGACCTCAGTCCGACACCAGTCGTTCCGAGCGGGTGGATCGGCATTCCGTATCGGCTTCAATGACCACCAGTCGAGAGCAGCGCCCCCTCGCTCGGCGCATAACACCGTCGAGCCACCCGTAGCCAGCACGAACAGAATAATTATCCGAAAGTGATTCATGATGTCGGATGCTTTTGATCGCGTCGCGACCGGAGACAGTCAAGGCATTTGGGCGACGGACGCCATCCAGATGGCAAACTTGGGTAAATCACAATTCAGGCACTCTCGCCCGAAACCCAGAGCGGACTCACGTCCGCTGCCACCACCGCTTGTAGCATCCGGCGTGAGCCGGATCACTTATCGCACGTCGATCCGATACTCGTCCGTGCACGAAATCAAATTGGCGGCTTCTTCACATCGCCCGCGTCCGGACCACGATTGGCGGAATACAGCTCCCAGAACAACGCCCATTACTCCTCCTTTAGCGGATGCAGCGTCGGATATCCCGGCACAACCGCACCGCAACAGGGCCATCTTTCCCGTGGCAGAATCAATTCCGCGCGAATCGGATTGTTCAGAATGTAATGGCAGACGGCGGCGAAGGCGGCGCGTTCCCGATCGGGCTCCCGCAGAACGTGGTCATGCGCCTGATGCTGAAACTTATGCGGCAGCAAAGCGGGTCCGAGATGTTCTCGCAAAAACTTCATCCCCTTTCGTTGATCAGTTCGAAGCCGCAAGCCCATCCACACAAGATGAAGGTGATCCGGCATGAGGCAATAGACCGGGCAGAAAAACCCTTCCTGGGCGGCGGCGTGCAGCATGATCTCGCGAAAACGGGCATGGAACGACTCGTCGAGCCAGCCGGTGGCGCGGTGGGCGATGGCGAGAGTCCAGTGAACCATCGCGTCGCCACGATAGTATTCGGACGGAAGGCGGGGGAGATAGAAGGATCGATTGGTTCCCTCGTCGTGATGGTTTGGAGGATCGCCACTTGAATCCTGCTCCATGGGATGAAATTAGAGCGGACTCACGTCCGCTGCTACTCAAAATTGTAGCAGCCGACATGGGTCGGCTCTGATCTCACGGCAATTCCCGAAGAAAAATGATCCGGCTCACGCCGGATGCTACCAACTTTTGGATTTTTACCGGGTTGTTCGGCGGGCCGAAGCGTTGGAAGGAAGTTTAGAGCGGGCTCACGCCCGCTGCTACCAGCACTGGGTGGCATCCGGCGTGAGCCGGATCATTTCTTGTCTCTCAAGATGGCTTTAAGCAGGTCATCGAGCAATCAAAAAGGCCACTTCAAATGGAGGTGAACCCCATTCAATTCAAACACGAAAAAATCCCCGCCAACTTGCGATTGGCGGGGGGGCGAATTTGAGAACGGCTTTCCGTTGGGATTACTGCGCAGTTTTCGTGACCTGCTGCATCAGGGCTTCGAGAGCGGTCAGCCGTTCTTCGAGGGACTTGATGCGCGCTTCCTTCTCGTCGAGTTGGGTCTGCTGCTCCTGAATCGCCTTGATGGCGATGGGGCCGAAATTGCCATAGTTCACCGCCAGATATGCCCCGTTCGTGGAAACCGCTTCCGGGAAAAGTGACTGAACCTCCTGGGCAATGAATCCGATATTGAGGGGTCCCTCTTCGCCGTCCTTATTGAGGCGATACGTCACCGGCCGCAATTGCCGGACGCTCGGGAGCGCCTCGTCCAACTCAGCAATGCTGTGCTTCAGCCGGCGGTCCGAGTTTGTGATAAAAGCATCGGCGGAGATATCGTCAATCACCCAAGCATTCCCGTTATCGTAAACGCCGAACAGATTTCGGCCATCGCTAGCCGCCACATTGATTACAC
>CALBIE010000873.1 GCA_937893495.1 uncultured Verrucomicrobiales bacterium
GCTCGTGGCGGCTATCGGCAGGGAAAGGCTGGTGTTGGATTTGAGCTGCCGCCGGCGAGATGGAGAATACTGGGTTGTGACCGATCGCTGGCAAAACTTCACGGATTGCCGAATCACCGAGGCATCGCTGGGGGAGCTGGCGGTGTATTGCGACGAATTCCTGATCCATGCGGCGGACGTTGAGGGGCTCTGTCTGGGAATCGATCTCGAACTGGTGGAAAAGCTGGCGGCCTGGTCACCGATTCAGGCCACCTATGCCGGAGGCGCGAAATCGCTATCGGACCTCGAACAAGTCACTGCCGTCGGAAACGGCCGGATTCATCTGACCATCGGTTCGGCTCTGGACATTTTTGGCGGAAGCGGTGTGAAGTATTCCGAGGCTGTAGCGTTCAATGAGGAACATTCCAGATAACTCTGAGGCAGAGACGGGTAAGGAAGGCTCTGATGTCGCGCCTTCGTTCACGAATGCGGCGATGGCAGTCTGAATCCCTTTCCCAGAAATCATGTCTGATCAACCAGCCCATTTCGTCACGACCCACTGGTCGCAGGTCGTCTCGGCGGGCGGCAGCGATTCCACACAGGCGCGCGCCTCGCTTGATCAGCTTTGCCGCAGCTATTGGTATCCACTCTATGCGTTTGCCCGACGGGCGGGACAGAAACCGGAAGATGCCGAGGATCTGACGCAGGAGTTTTTTGCGCGATTGCTGGAAAAGAAATACCTCGCCGATGCCGATCGCGAAAAAGGTCGGTTCCGTTCCTTCCTCATCTCCGCATTCAAACACTTTCTGGCAAAGGAATGGCGCAAAGAACAGGCACTCAAACGCGGCGGCGACAAGATATTCGTCCCCATTGACACAGCCGACGCTGAAACGCGCTATGGCGTCGAGCCCGTGGACGAATCCACGCCGGAGCGGATATTCGAGCGGCGCTGGGCAATCACGGTGCTCGACCACACGCTGGCGGCACTGCGCGGAGAGTACGAAGATTCCGGCAAGGGCGCGATTTTCAATCATCTCAAGGGAGTAATCACCGCCGGTCATACGGACCTGTCCTATGCCGAGGTGGCGAAACATCTCAAACTGACTGAAGGCGCGGTGAAAGTGGCCGCGCATCGACTTCGCCAACGCTATCGCGAAACGCTCCGCAGGCAGATTGCCGACACCGTTGGCAGCGAATCGGAAGTGGACGCCGAGTTACGAAACCTCTTGGCCGCGCTTCGCGGTTGAACGTTCCCACCGCCGGCCATTGGATGTTGGAAATCTTCACCTGCCGTGTAACCTTCAGCCCGATTCCGGTAAGGACGTGATGGAACGATATCACGCATATGAGCAATCCAAACAATTGTCCCCAATGCGGCGCGGAATTGCCAAAGGACGCCCCTGAGAGCCTCTGCCCCGCCTGCCTGTTGCAGAATGGCTTTGCCAGTGAGCCTGGGCCCGCACCGGATTCGGAGACCATGGCCAAGGGGTCCAATCCAAATGTTGGGCCGATGGAGATTACTTCCGAAATCAAGCGCCTCTTCCCGAATCTCGAAATTCTCGAATGCCTCGGCCAGGGGGGAATGGGCGTCGTCTATAAAGCGCGGCAAAAGCAACTCGACCGGTTTATCGCCCTCAAAGTGATGAAGGCCAACGCAGCCAAAGACCCGGCTTTCGCCGAACGATTCACCCGTGAAGCACGGGCGCTGGCGAAGCTGAGTCACCCCAACATCGTCTCCGTTTTCGACTTCGGTCAGGCGGAGGGCAGTTTTTATCTCATCATGGAGTACATGGATGGCGCGAACCTTCGGCAGGTGATTCGCTCCAAATCCATGCAGCCCAAGGAAGCGTTGCAGGTGGTGCCAAAAATCTGTGAAGCGCTGCAATACGCGCACGATCAAGGCATCGTGCATCGCGACATCAAGCCGGAGAATATTCTGCTGGATAAACAAGGCCGCGTGAAGATTGCTGACTTCGGCCTCGCCAAACTCGTCAAGCCCGGCGAACAGGATTTCACGCTCACGCAGGACGGCATGACCATGGGCACACCGCGCTACATGGCGCCCGAGCAGATTGACAATCCGCAGGAGGTGGATCATCGCGCGGACATTTACTCCCTCGGCGTCGTCTTCTACGAAGTCCTCACCGGCGAGGTGCCCATGGGCCGTTTCGCGCCGCCGTCAAAGAAGGTGGAAATCGATGTGCGACTGGATGAGGTGGTGTTGCGGTCTTTGGAGCGCGAACCGAACTTGCGTTATCAACACGCCAGCGACGTGAGAACGCAATTGGACAACATCGCATTCACGCCGGCCACTGCGGCCGGTGTTGTCCAGGGTGCGAAGGGAGCCGCCCTCACGGAAGCGCAAATCCGACGTTGCGTCCAGGCGCCGGCCGAGGCGTTGATGCTGATCGCCGGCACGGCCCTGTTTGTCGCGCTGGCCGTTATTGTCTGGTTAGGGATGGCGAAAATCACCCCAGCTCAAATGACACGGGGGACGCTCATCGGAATGAGTGCCTGCCTGGCAGTTTATAGTATGGTGGTGATGACGGCCGCCCTGCTGATGCGCCGACTGAAGGCACGGTTGTTTTGCCTGCTGATTATCGGGATCGCCGGAATCTTCGTACCGCTTGGAATTGCATACAATGTTGTCGATCAGTTTAAGCACATCCCGCAATGGCCGGTGGTGATTCCCTTGTGGCTGGGAATTCCAGTGGCCTTTTGGGCACTGAAGGTTTTGTTCAAAACGGATGTCCGTGAAGCGTTTGGACGGCCTGCCGCCAATGGTTCACCGGATCAGGCAGGCACGGCTGGTTCTATCAATTCATCCAGCAAGGGGATTACGGTAATCGTCGTCGCTGTCCTCATCATAGCTGTCCTTTCCGGCGCGACTGCTTTGTTCCACCGCGCAAGCAATCCCGGTCAATCCTACTCCGGCCAGAATACGCCGTTGCCGGAACGATCCAAGCTTCCGGGGCAGGTTTATCTTGGCGGGCACACTTCCGTTCCGCGAGCGATCGCCGTCTCAGCGGATGGAAAGACGTTGGCATCCGCCGGACTCGACGGGCGATTGCTCATTCGGCGACTGCCGGGGGGTGACATCCGCTTCTCAATCGAACCGGTGACCAAAAACGAAACGCAATCGGACGCGGCGCTGCATTGCGTGGCGGTGTCAATGGATGGGCGACACGTGTTTGCGGCGGGCAACGCGCCGCAGATTGTCCGTGTGGACACACAGACGGGAGTGATGGAAAAAATACCGGTACCAAATACTGGCGCCATCAGCGCATTGTTTCCCTATGACAACGGACGGATCGCCTATGTGGTCGATGGCAATGAAATCGTGTTCTTTAATCTCGCGCAAGAGCGCATGGACGCCAAGGCGGCCATCTATCCGGGAAAGGAGTTTGGCAATGTTGAATCGGTAGCCAGTTCACCGGATGGCCGATACATCGCCGTGTCGTCTTCCAACATGGTTCCCAATAATCAAGGAGGGGCAAATTCAGCGGAACCCTGCAAATTGACCGTGTTCGATACGAACGGCATTGAAAAGCTGTCCTGGCAGTTTCCTGATTATGCCGACTTCGCGTGGGGACAGCTGGCGTTCGCCGATTCCCGAACACTGGTGGTGGTTCTCCCATCCGGCCAGATGCTGAAATGGAGGCTGGATCAGTCCGATGAATGGCGATCGGACGCCGAACCGGTTCGGATTATCCCCGGAAGATACTCTTCGGCGACCGCGAGTCAGGACGGTAAATCCGTCTGGCTCTCCCTCAATCGACAGGTATTGAATCGCGACATCGCCACCGGGAAAATTCTTTCCTGGGCGGAGTTGAAAATCGGCGAAAAGATCGCGAACTTCTCGGCCGATCCTATCGAGGCAATAGCAACCGTTCCAAACCGGAATCTGGTAGCGCTGGCCCTTTGGGATGGAAGAATCGCCTTGGTCGAACCGCAACCAATGAAATAGTCGCCCCGTATCTCACCGCTGCGAAGGGATAAACAGACGGTAACGGGCTGGGTTTTTTATCCCGCCAGAACCGATTGCAGTCTAATCAGAAGCGCAAATTCTGCCTTCTTGCGTCCGACCATCGAGTTGTCCTGCTTTCGCTGATCGCGACCGCCACCATGAAGTTCCTGCACCCGGTCAGCAAAAAACGGCTTCGGTTGACCGGCCGCCGAGACTTCCAATTCCAGCACTTCCAGCAGCTTGGGGATGCGCTCCAACAGATCGGCGGAATCACTCGGTCGATAAGTCTCCAAGATTCGCAGCAATTCCAACGCGTCGGTCAGGGTGAAGAAATCGTCCGCCGTGCTTTTCACCAGATACTGGAACAGAATCTCGCCCTTGCCGCCATCCTTGAAGATTGGGCGCCGTGCGATTGCTTTCAGTGCCCGACGGTTTTCCGTCGGAGCGAGTGAATCGATCACTTTGGCCAACTGGTCTGAGATGCCACGGTCCAGGTTCAATCGGTTGACGAATCGCTCGATGGAGACATCGCGTAAAACAACTTTATGCACATTCTCATCTTCAGTAACGAGTCGTGCGGTGGTCGGGCGTCGTTCAAGGCGAATGATAATCTCCGGCCACTGATCCGACGAGACCGTTCCGCCGTCCAGCAGATCCGAGAACGCCGCCTGATCCTCAATCGTCGGCGTAAACTGAGGGGAAAACAAAAGATCAAGATCGACTTCTTCCAGCTTCTCCACTTCCGATTCAAGGAATTCACCCATTCCGTCGCGGGCCACCATGTAACGCGAAGTGATATAATCGGCCACCTGCTTCAACAGCGGTCGCGGCTTTTCCAACTCACGCGCAATGGCATCCACAAATCTATCCATGCGCGAAGTATGAGAGCGTCCAGAACATTTGCAATGGCTGACGGTAATGAGCATTCCGATTAATTCCTACCGATAGCGGCAAGGCAGAAATCTATCTTTCTTCGAAATTGGAATTCGCACTGCCTGAATTCCTGAAAATACCAGCACGCGATTGGAGCCGATGGCCGCATGTCACCGACGGGCGCATCCGCACACTGCCCCGTGCCGGAGCGCGGCTGTGTCGGAGACCAGCCGCAGCAGGTTCGGTCGTCGAGTGGTGTGGTCCATTCCAAGGCATTCGTCCGGCAGAGGCTGCTGCGACTGACCTTTCAGGCACAGTCGCGCTCCGGGGGCTGTGCGCGGATGCGCCCGTCACCGACTGGGGCCAATGAATTAGATGGAATCAAGAGGCCCGTCAGGCTATGAGAGTCTTTGCAGAGTTCATGAAAAACCTGCCACTTGATCTGCATCGAAATCCCATATCAGGGCGCAAGGTCCGACCGATGCGGGCGCTACTCGTACTACTCCTGTCAGTGAGCGGAGCACACCCCGAAGAGGTTCCCTTGCTCGGTCAGGCGATCAGTATCGCCCTTGAAAACGACCTGGTTATCAACACCGACCGTCATTACACCCACGGCAGCAAATTGACTTATGTCGGTGCCGAGGCAAAACCCGATCCGGATCCCAAAGGAATCCGACAACGCCTGGCGCGTTGGTTGCCCGAGATGGGAATGAAGCCCGTGGCGTTCAGGACCGGGTTGGCGCTCGGACAGAATATCTACACACCAACCGACGTCGCGGTATCGGGATTACAGCCCAACGATCGTCCCTATGCCGGCTACCTCTACGGTTCGGTATTTCTCCAGCAGCGCGGACGGTTTTATGATGTGGATATCCTCGACGACTGGAGATTTGACCTGGGGTTGATTGGTCCGCCCGCGCTGGGTGAAGAGGCGCAAAGTTCGATTCATCGATGGCGAAACCTCGATCTTGCTTTCGGTTGGGGCCACCAACTGAGTACCGAGCCAACCATGGCTTTCAAGTTTCAACGGCAGTGGAAAACAAACCTGTTGCCCGACGACGACTGGCGGCTGGAATGGATTCCAACAGCGGGTATCAGTCTGGGTGCCCCGCTGACTTATCTCGCGATCGGATCGCAGTTCCGTTTCGGCTTGCACCCACCACTCGGCTTCGGACACACGGCCATTGATTCTCTCGGTCATTATAGTGGCGGAGATTCGGCGTCGGCATTCGGAGCTCATTTATTCACCGGAGTTGAAGTCCGCGCCGTTGGTTGGAACTCAACCCTCGACGGCACTCTCTTTCGGAGTAGCCACCACGTCCACAGAAAGCCGCTCGTTGGCGACGCGATGATGGGTTTCGCCATCACCCACGGACGGATGGAGATCAGTTATGCACAGATATTTCGCTCAAAAGAATTCGCATCCCAAAAGGAAATCGATTCCTTCGGTTCGTTGCGCGTGACGGTAAAGTGGTAAGCGGACTTCAGGATAGCGAGCGGCGGCGGCCGGACTCCATTTCGTCACATTCTCGTCGGCAATAATCCGCAGCTGGAACGCTTCCGCAAAGATTGCCACTTGGCAAACGGAACCTGATATGTATTTTCCTCTCGTGCCTCGCGCGCCCAAAAAGACCAAGATCCTGATATCGCTGTTCCACACGCCAACGGACAAAGGACGATTGATGTTTTATTGTGTGCTGCGCGCCGGCCATTTGATTGCGGGACAGGATTACAAAAAGGTTCACCCCAATTATCCCGGGCACAAGCTGCTTCTCTGTCTGCGCGGCGAAGGCATGGTGGAGGTCAATGGCCGCGTCTGGCCGGTGGGCCCGAACCAAATCGCGTGGATCAACAACGACCACGAGAACAAGCATTGGCCGGCGGAAAATTCGCCCTGGGAAATGCTTTGGATTCGCGTCGATGGCCCGCACATGGATCAAATCTATCAGACGTTGACTTCGGCCGGGTCACCGGTCATCGGCGGCATCAACGTGCGAAGCACCAGCGCGGTCTTTCGTCGGATTATCAAAATCATGCAAAAACGCCCAATCGCCATGGAAGCGACGATGCATGCAGAGATTGCCGCCTTGATTCGTGAGTTGTTTACGGCCCGACATTCCGCCAATCCACAACCGGGAGAAAAGGCTGAAATTCCCAAGTCGTTAATCAAGCCCATGGAAGCGATACGCTTGTATTTTGCGCGACCGCTGCGGGTGGCTGACCTGGCAAAACTGGCGAACATGAGCGTCTCAAATTTTTTTCGGCATTTCAAGGCGGCGACGGGAACCAGTCCCATCGACTGGCTCAAGCGTGAAAGAGTCAACCAGGCCAAGAAGCGGTTACTGGAAACCGACGACTCCATCGGGAAGATTGCGGATGAAACCGGCTACTACGATCAATTCTATTTCAGTCGGGATTTCAAACGGATGAACGGCGTTTCACCTTCCCATTACCGGGAACGCGAACGCGCCCACCGAAAGAAGATTCTGCGGCAGATGTAATATTCTGTTTTCCAACAAGGCCCACGGCATCGAGAAATCCGCGCGCCTTGGCCAGCGTTTCATCGTATTCCATTTCCGGATCGGAATCAGCAACAATGCCAGCCCCGGCATGAAACGTCGTGACTGCGGGAGCGACTACCGCCGTGCGGATGCTGATGCTCAACTGACTTTCCCGGTTGAATCCCAGATACCCGTGACATCCCGTGTAGGCCCCTCTGGTCACTGGTTCCAATTCGTCAATAATCTCAATGGCACGAATCTTCGGCGCACCGGTAATGCTCCCGCCGGGAAAGCAGCGCGCCAGCGCGCCAGCATGAGTCATGTCGTTACGCAGGCGTCCTTCGACCGTCGAAACCAGGTGTTGAACCTGTGGATAGCGCTCGAGTCGGATCAACTCGGGAACCTGAACGCTGCCATACTCGCATATCCGCCCAAGATCGTTGCGCAGCAAATCGGTAATCATTACCAGTTCCGCCATTTCCTTTGGACTGGTCTGAAGTTCATAGCTCAACTGTGCGTCGCGTACAGGATCAAGGGAACGCGGCCGAGTGCCCTTGATCGGGCGCGTTCGAACCTGTTGCCCGCTCAGGCAAAGAAACAACTCCGGCGATGATGAAACCACATCAAGTTCTTCACCGGCGAAATACGCGGAGAATGGCGCCGGCGAAACATCATATAGCCGCCGAAATAAATCCCAGCCAGAGAGAGCAGTATCCACCATCAGGCGCTGGGCGAGATTGACCTGATAGATATCGCCGCGTCGGATGTACTCCTTGGCTTGAACCACAATTTGAAGATAGTCATCGCGCGTGAAATTGGAACGCACGATGGCCAGCTCGCGTTCGGGGCGATACTCGCCGCTCGCTGACTCATTTTGATTACCGGCCACGGCCAGGCGTCCCTGCCAGAATTCGACCTGTCTCGCCGCAGCACCCCGCGATCGTGAACCGTCCGGCTCAAGTCCTGTCGCAACAATCCAAACCTTGTCGAGTTGATGGTCAAAGACGACAAGACTGTCGTAGAATCCGAGGCTGCAATCCGGCAGTTCAAGATCATTGATGGCATTACGAGGCAGCCGAGGTTCCACGAAATTTTTTAAGTCGTAGCCCCAGTAACCAAAGCAGCCTCCCAGCGGAAACGGATAGTCCACTTCATCAAGCAATTCGTAGCGCGACATCAGGTTTTCCAGGACTTGCCAGGGATTGCCAAAGACTACGCGGTTCTCCTGCTCCCACCGCAACTCGCAACGCGTGCTGAATGACCGAACGGCCAGAAACGGGCGCGCCGTCACCAGCGAATATCGCGCCTGCCTCGAATCAAACAAACCGCTCCGCAGCAATATTACGCCAGCCTCTCCCGACAGGGCTTCAACCAGGGTTTCCGGCTCAAGTCTGGCCATTGCATCCACGGAAATCAATTGAACGCTCATGGACATTCCATCAGAGATTGCACCGCACTGCGGGTCGGTCTGCACGGACCAACCACGGCGAGGGAAAGATTCAGCGGGGCGAAAAATTCCACCGCCGCCGATTTGATATCGCTTGCGGTCACCGAGGCCAGTCGCTTCTTCACCACTGACGGCCGAACGATTTGGTTTTGTCCCAACACCATTTCGCCAATCCAGTTCATGTGATTCTCGGTACTCTCCAGATAAAGATCGAATTGCCCGAGTACATAGTCCCGCGCGCGATTCAGTTCCCGCTTGCTGACGGCCCGTCGGCGCAGTCGATCAAGTTCGATGCCGATCAGTTTGAGAGCTCTGTCCAATCGCCGCGAATCGACGCCCGCGGTAATGCCAAGGCTGCCCGTGTCCGCGAGAAAACTAGGATGACCGTCCACCGAATACGCCAGTGCCTCTTCCTCGCGCAGGACCTGATAGAGCCGTGAACTCATGTTCTCGGCCAACACCGCATTCAGCAAACGCACGGGGAATCGATGGGAATCCAGACGCGAGCAGGTGCGAATCCCCAACGCCAACTGCGTCTGCTCGATATCTCGTTTTGCAAAACGATATCGACGGCGACGGGAGGGGGATTTAATCGGTTCAAAATCGTTCCGCCCCGGCTGATGATATTTCTCCGTCGAGCGCAGCAACAATCTCACGAGTTTCTCATGCGAAATTCCACCGGCAGCCGCGACGATCACGTTCGCAGCTCCGTAACGGCTGCGCATGAAATCGACCAATCGTTTCCGATCCAGATTGTCCAGGGATGCCTCGGTTCCTTCAATCGGACGTCCCAGCGGATGGCTCGGCCACATGATGTCACCGAGCATCTCCTGAGTTTGCTGCGCCGGGTCGTCCAGATACATCGCCCGCTCCTCCTTGATGACCTCGCGTTCGCGCTTTACTTCCGCGGCCGGAAAAGTGGAGTTGAAGAACATGTCCGTCAAAATCACAGTCAGATCCCTCCACCGGTCGCCGCGCGCACGCGCATAAAAGCAGGTGTGATCTTCCGCGGTGAAGGCGTTGAGATAACCACCCAGGCCTTCCACCTCGGTGACGATCTCGCGGGCATTGCGCGAGATCGTACCCTTAAACAGCATGTGTTCGATGAAATGTGCCGCACCGTTCTCCTCAGCGGTTTCGTGTCGAGAACCGATTCCCACCCAGATGCCCAGACAGACGCTGGCCATGTGCGGCATCTCAGCCGTCGCCACTCGTATTCCGTTCGGCAATCGAGTCAATCGATGAGTTGTCAAGTTTGCTGCCAAAAGTCTGGCCGCCCTTTCTGCGGCGCGGTCAGTATTCACAATCCCCTCACACGAATCACGTCAATTGCCGCAATTCTAGAAAATGATATCCAAACGAGGTCGTTGAAGACTCGCAGGCTCGCCCCTCCATTCGTGAACGTATCGGGCATCACAATTGACACAAAAAAAACCGGGGAACGAATTCCCCGGCGCGTTTAGTTGATTGTATTTTATCTATTACGAGCAGCCCAAACTTTCTCCGCAATTCAAGCACTTGAAGCAGGCGCCATTGCGCACGGCGATGTTTCCGCATTTCGGACACATCGGGGCATCCTTCATCAGGTGTTTCAGCGCGTCATTGAGATCATTCAATTTGTTGTCTTCCTCGGCAGCTTCTTCCGAAATGAAATCTTCCGGTACAAGGATTTCCGTGTCAGTTGTAATTGACAGTTCCGGCACTGACCGGTTAACGCGACGAGCTTCCTCCTGATCGAGACCGGGAATAGAAAGCTCCTGCTGCCGGGATTTTGGCGAATGCGCATCCCGATAACCGGGAATGAACTGCAACGCGATCCAGCGAAAGACGTAATCGATCACCGAAGATGCCTGTCGAATATCAGGATTCTTTGTGAACCCGGATGGTTCAAAACGCTGGTGGGAGAACTTCCGAACAAGCGCTTCGAGTGGCACGCCGTATTGCAGTGACATGCTGGTCAGCGTCGCGACGCTGTCCATCAGACCGCCAATGGTGGAACCTTCCTTGGCCATCGTGATAAACAACTCGCCCGGTTGACCATCTTCGAACAGGCCGACCGTGAGGTAACCTTCATGATCGGCGATGCTGAATTTGTGATTTAATGCGGCTCGCGTTTCCGGCAGTTTCCGGCGCAGCGGCTTGCCAACCTGTTTCTGCAGATAAGCAATCTCGCTCTCCATTTCCCTGGCGCGCGATTCCCGCAGCTGATCCGCTTCGGAATCCGCTGCACCCGCATTCGAAACGCCAGAGTCGGATTGGCGGCTCGTGTTAAGCGGCTGCGAGCGTTTTGAACCATCGCGATAAATCGCCACGCACTTCAGGCCCATCTTCCAGGCTTGCACGTAGGCATCACGAATATCGGACACCGAGGCTTCCGGCGGCAGGTTGACCGTCTTGGAAATTGCGCCGCTGATGAACGGCTGCGTTGCGGCCATCATCTTCAAGTGGGCCATGTAATGAATGCTGCGCTTGCCCTTAAACGCCTTGAAAGCACAGTCAAATACCTGCGTGTGTTCCGGACGCAGACCGCTGCGAACTTTTTTGCCTTTCTCTTCGATATCTTCAATCGTGTCGTGCTTCTCGATATGGGCAATGATAGCGAGGACTTCTGTTTCGTTGTAACCCAATCGGCTCAGAGCATCCGGCACGGTGCGATTGACAATTTTCAACATCCCGCCGCCAGCCAGCACCTTGTATTTTACCAATGCAATATCCGGTTCAACTCCGGTCGTGTCGCAATCCATCAGGAAGGCAATGGTGCCCGTTGGCGCCAGCACGGTGACCTGCGCATTACGATAGCCGTGTTTCTTGCCAGCGCTCAAGGCACGATCCCAGCAATGGCGGGCTTCCACCTTCAGATAGCCGAATTCGTCGCTACCGTGAATTTCCTCAACCGCCTTGCGATGGTGCTTGATAACTCCCAACATCGATTCGACGTTATCCTTCTTCTCTGGCTTGCTGACACCGGAACAACGCGCATCCTTGTAGCCTTTAAATGGTCCCGTCACCCGCGCCAATTCAGCGGATTGTTCGTAGGCATGACCCGTCATAATGGAAGTAATCGCCCCGGCCAGCGCTCGGCCTTCGTCCGAGTCATACGGCAGACCGTAACTCATGATCAGGCAGCCGAGGTTCGCATAACCAAGTCCCAGCGTGCGGAAGATGTGCGAGTTTTCCGCAATCTCCTTCGTCGGATAACAGGCGTTGTCCACCAAAATTTCCTGGGCGGTGATATAGATGCGCGCGGCAGCCTTGAATCGCTCAATATCGAACGTTCCGTCGGCGCGCTTGAACTTCATCAGGTTTAGGGAAGCCAGGTTGCAAGCAGTATTGTTGAGAAAGACGTACTCCGAGCATGGGTTTGTGGAGTGAATCGGCTCAGTGCCTTTACATGTGTGCCATTTTTGAACGGCCCCATCATACTGCATCCCCGGGTCACCGCAAACCCAAGTACCTTCCGCCATCTTGTCGAGCAGCTTGGAAGCGTCCTTCTTCTCCAATGGTTTGCCGTCACAGGTAGCCTTGGTCCACCATTCTTTTCCTTCAATGGCTGCATGCATGAATTCATCACTCACGCGCACTGAAAGATTTTCGTTCTGATACATTACCGAACCATAGGCTTCGCCATTAAAGTTACCGTCGTACCCCTGTTCGATCAGTGCCCACGCTTTTCTCTCCTCTTTCATCTTGGCATCGATGAATTCCTCGATGTCGCCGTGCCAGTCGCGAATGGTGTTCATCTTCGCCGCGCGACGGGTCTTCCCGCCAGACTTCACGACGTTGGCGACCTGGTCGTAAACTTTTAGGAAAGAAAGCGGACCACTCGGGGAACCGCCACCGGAAAGCTTTTCCTTGCTTGAGCGAATCGGCGTGAGGTCCGTGCCGGTCCCGGAACCGAACTTGAACAGCATCGCCTCGCTGTAGGCGAGCTGCATGATGGATTCCATGTTGTCGTCCACCGACTGGATAAAACAAGCGCTGCACTGAGGGTATTCGTATTGGGTGGGCGAACGGTCAGCCTCGCCTTGCTTGTGGTCATAATACCAGTTTCCACGCCCGGAGTCCTTGCCGACGCCATATTCGTGAAAGAGCCCGACATTGAACCACACCGGCGAGTTGAACGCGCCAAATTGATTCACGCACAACCACGTCAACTCATCATAAAACAACTCCGCGTCCTTTTTGCTGAAATAGCCATCTTTTGCACCCCAGTCCGCAATGGTGCGCGTCACGCGATGCACCAGTTGCTTAACCGAATACTCGCGCTCGCCCTTCTTCTGCGGATCCCCATAAAAGTATTTGGAGCAAACGACCTTGGTTGCCAACTGCGACCACGACTTGGGCACCTCGACGTTGTCCTGTTTGAAAATAACTTTTCCGCCGTCACCGGTAATTTCCGCCGTGCGGGATTCCCATTCGATCTGGTCAAATGGTTTCACTTTCGAACTACTGAATACTCGTTCGAAATTCATCTTCTTGCCCGAACGCGGTTTTTTCGCCTTAACGCTACGGCGGCGATCTGCGACAGCGGATCGACTGCGACGGCGTGCGGTTGAGGAGGAGGAGGTCAGTTTGTCAGGTGCATCAATCATGGCTCTCTATCTGTTTAAGTTCTCGACTTCAGGTATCCCTTCCCGGTCCAGACTTTCGTCCGGCGCATGGCCGGAAAAAGGGCCAAAACTCCCCTATATTGCGGGTATCAAGTCGGCTCATCGCCAACTGAATACCCCACTCCTTGGGGGGTGCCGAGCATTCTACTACTACATGTTGGGGTTTCAATAATAAAGTTACGAAAAAAGTTGTTCCAAGGAAATCTCCATGAATTCCCCCTTTTTCAACCGTTTGGCGCTATTTGTGAATAACCCCCAGCGTCCGTTGTGAACAATCCCG
>CALBIE010000874.1 GCA_937893495.1 uncultured Verrucomicrobiales bacterium
GGAGACCTTTTAGATACATTCTCGCAATTGCTCGACGATACCTATGATTCCGTTACTTCCGATAATCCTGAAAAGGGTTACGATAAGGCGAAAAGGAATTTCCAAAACAATCTTGCAAATACCTTCGTCTCGTTGATTGGGTATGGAAGAACAGTTAAGCAAGCGAAGAAACTCGGCGATGCGGGGAAGACGTTATGGGAGAATGAAAAGAAGTACGAACCTCAACAGTCCGATAATGGCACTAACGAGACCGGACCGAAAAAAAATGAGAACGTGGAGAGTGATTGAATCATTAGCGTAAACGGGTCATAAACGGGTCAGTTCTTGACTATTGAAACAACGAGAAGAATGGCGACCGAAAATAGACAATTGAAGACAGCGGAGCACGTCAGGCGGTCTGCACGGTTGCGTTTGTTTGTTTGCCAGCTTTTCTCAACGCAAAGGCGCTTCGGGAAAGCAATCGGTAATCAGTGTTCAGTATTCAGTGCCGGCTTCCTTGCGTCCTTGCATCCCATGCTCTTTGCGTTACACGGTGCCCGAAATTCGGTTGTGGGAGCTCTGGCTGCTGAAGGATTACTGATGGATGCGAAAAGGGCTGGCGTCGATGACGTTCAGGCCGTAAAGGGGTCAGTCCCAACTATTGACAGTTTAAGCTAGATGAGAATCGGAGAGAGACAATTGAAGAGAGAAGAGCGGGTCGTGCGGCCGGCGCGATTGCGGTTTTTTGTCTCCCAGATTATCTTAACGCAAAGGCGTTTTGGGGAAGTGGTCGGTAGCCAGTGGTCAGTCGTCAGCGGATGCTTCTGCGCATCGTGGCATCCCTTGCCCTTTGCGGTAAACGAAGCCCGAAATTCGGTTGTGGGAGCTTTGGCTGCTGAAGGATTACTGAGCGATGCGAAAAGGGCTGGCGTCGATGACGTTCAGGCCGGGAACGCGTTGGAATTCGCCGGCATTGAGCGTGGCCACCTGGTGTCCCAATGCGAGACCGGCGGCGGCAATCAGCAGGTCATGCGGGCCAATCATCTGGCCGCGCCGTTCGAGGTCCGCCCAGACACGGGCGTGATGCCGTGCTTGTTCGAGATCGAACGGCAGGATTGCGAAATTCTCAAGGAGTCTCTGAATGCTGTCGTGACGGCGTCGGGCACGCTCCGGGGAATCCGCGCGTTCGGCGCCGTGAAGCAGTTCCGAGACGGTGATGGTGGTGAGGCTAATCTCTTCGTCGATGCAGGACGTCAGAAAGCCTTTGAGGTCAAACCGACGCCGTTCCTGACCGATGAGCAGGGAAGTGTCGAGAATCAGTCCCATTTGGAGGAGAGCGGTGGGAGGTTGGCGCGGGCGGCTTCAACATCCGCCGCGAAGGCCTCACCTTCCTCCGGGGACAACCACGGCAGGGAATCCCAGCGGGCCAGCAATTCACCGCCCGTCCGGGCCGGGGCGACGGCTTCCGGTGAATCGTCGAGAATGGTCAGCAGAGCCCGCGCCCGATCAGGCAGGGTCTCCGGGCGGCAGGGTTTAACCCGGCCGTGGTCCAGCGCAACTTCCATGGTCTTGAAACTCATGGAAATACGTTATCAGATTCGGAGTGGCAGGCAAGACCGATGCGGGCGGGAAGTTCCCACTGATGATACAACGAAGAATATGACAACCGGAGAGAGACAATTGAAGAGAGCGGAGCGCGTCAGGCGGCAGGCGCGTTCGTGTGCTTTCGTCTCCCAGCTTTTCTCAACGCGAAGGCGCAAGGGTGCGAAGGCGGGAAGCTTAAGGCTTAAGGCTGAAGTGGGTTTGACGGGTTGCTTGGCGTCCTGGCATCTTACGCCCCTTGCGTTAAACGGCTCTGGTCTTCAACGCAAAGGCGCAAAGGCGCAAAGGCGTGGCCGGGAAGTAATCAGTCATCAGTGGTCAGTCAGTAATGCCGGGTTCCGCCTTTATCCGGGCGGCGGCGATCAGCACGAGGAATGCCGTGGGAGAGACTGCGGGAACAGGCGAGCCGGTGAAGTCCGCTTCGTTCCGCGTGATGACATGGGCACACTGCGCCGCCTCGGCGAGGCTGGCAACCACCGCATCCTCGAAGTCCGGGAGACCCAGTTCGCGGGCCCGCCGAAAAACGTCCTTGCCGACAGCGGCGATTTCAAAATGCGCCAGCAGCCAGTCCACAGTCTGGTCCGCCTTGGACTGCCCAGCGGCTTTGGCAAGAACGTAGTGGAGGGTGGTGACAGCGTGGGCCGGAATGAGGGCCTGAATTTCCCCGGTCCGCGCGCGGCTCACGACCCCCGCCGAGTCCCGGTAGTGCGGAACGCGGTTCTGCACGACGTCGAGGAGGACATTGAGGTCGAGCAGGACTTTCACCGGTGCTTGTCGATCAGGTGCCGCCGGTGGTCGGCCTCACCGTCCCAGTCCGCTGGCACCAGACCGGTGAGAGCGAGGACTTCCGGATGGATGGAAGCGGGCCCGACCGTCTTCAAACCCTTCGCGAAGCGTCCGACCAGTTCGGCCACCGTTAGGCCGTGCTCGCCCGCGAAAGATTGGAGCGAGTCCACTTCCTCGGCGGGCATTTCAAGATTCAACGTGGCGCTGGGCATAAGCTGTCAGTGCGAGAAAGTAACAGCCGTTGGCCCCCCAGACAAGTCCACTCTCCAGACCATCTGCCACCATAAAGGGGTCAGGCCTCACTATTGACACAAAGAAGAAAATGACGACCGGCGAAGGACAATTGAAGGCAGCGGAACGCGTCAGGTGGCAGGGGCGGTTGCGTCCATTGGTCTCGCGGCGTCTCGCAACGCAAAGGCGGTTTCGGGAAGTAATCAGTGCCCAGTGCTCAGTAGTCAGTTTCAGAACTCCGGCATCCTGGCGTCACCGGCTCTGGGCATTGCTCATCCGCGTCCGAGGCCCGCAAATCCTCTCCCTATGGAGTGCGGTGGCAGAGCGCAGTGGCGACACCGCTTTGGGGCGTGAACGGAACGCGGCCCAGCCCAGTAAGGTCCAAGCGTGGGGCAGGTCTCCCGACCTGCCAGTTCGGGGAACCTCCCGGTTCCCAGTCCCCAACCCCGTAGCAGCCGACGTAAGGAGGCTCACTTCCTCTCTGGCAAAAGAAGCCAGAGCCTCCTCACGTCGTCTGCTACCAGCGGGATTGTCGAAAGCCGACTCCGGTGGCATCGAGGAACTCAGACCTCAGAGAGGTCAGGACCGGCAGCTCAGGAGACCTGCCCCACAAGTGCCGGCTTTTGTCTCCCGGAGCGCGGGCTTCCGCCCGCAGACGCGTGGCATGGCCGGAACTCTTCGTAAAGTAATCCGTAATCAGTCCCCGGTAAACAGATTCAATCTCCCGGGGTCGCAGGTGCCTTGCGTTGAGATGATTTGAATTGGAAAGAAGAAAGCATGCTTATGAAAACGAACCGTAAAATCCAAATGGTCGCGGCGGCAATGACCGGGGGCTGGCTGCTGGCGCATGTGCACGCCGGCGGCATTCCCGAACCGGGCATCATCTACTACGGCGCGGTGACGAACACGGCCAATGGCAACGCCTTTGTGACGAGTTCCGCCAACACGCTGATCTGGACGGCGCAGGAGGTGGGAGGCGAAGCCCTGGCCATCACCACGCCCTTGCAGAACATCAACAACCAGTATTCCTATCGCTTCCGTATCCCGTTTGAATCGGTCGTGGGCGGGAACACACGCTCGACGGGTGCTTTCGCGCTGCCGTCGAGCACGACGCGTTACACGAACTCCATGGTGCAGATTTCCGCTGGCGGGAATCTTTATCCGGCCAACATCCAGGGCATCGGCAACCTGACGACGGACTTCAGCGCGTCCGATCGGGCCCTGGTCCGCAAGGTGAACGTGACCGTCACGGCTCTGGCCGTGGCGAGCATCGGCAGCGGCGGCGGTTCTCCCGGTACGCGGACAAACCTCATCACGGCTGCGGTGAGTGCGCAGGCGAGCTTTCAGTTCATCTACGTGGTCCCCCACCCGGACGGCGGCTATTACATGGAATGGATGGGCGCGCCGACCAACAAGACGTATTACCTGTTGCGTGCTTCGAGTGTGGCCACACCGGTCGATGAGCAGGAGGTGGTCCAGCAGTTCACTCCAGCCGGAAGCACCATCAACGCCTACTGGGACACGAACGTGGTCAACACGGCAACCTACTTTTACCGGCTGATCGCACCGTAAGCCGACGGGAACGGAAACAGGCATGCGTCACGCGTGGGACAAGTTGAAGAGTGAGCAGATAACCGGCCGGGCCGGTATCCGGCGCGGGTGTCTGCTGCTTTCGGTACTGTGTCTTTTGTGCCCGATGGGGAAACTGACGGTCGAAGCGCAGACCATTCCCGCGTTTCCCGAACCGGGCCTGATTCTGTTTGGCACGATCACGAATGTGGTCGGCGGGGTGGGAACACGGGTGACAAGTGGCACCATCGAATGGCGCTTTCAACAGGCCGGCACCAGCACCGAGGTCGTGGTGGCCGGAACGTTGACGAGCCTGAACGGGCAATACAGCTACCTGCTGGAAGCGCCGTTTCAGAGCGACGATCCCGCCTTCACCCCGAGCGCCGGCAAGCTGATTCTCCACACGGGCGGCACCAATTTCACGCGGACAAACATCGTGGTCAACGGCCGGCCGGCGACGATGATCTATTCCTCCAGCAACCGTTTCAAGACGTTCAGTTTCGGCCCGGCGGATCGAGGGCAGGTGGAACAGGTAAACCTGCAGATCACTTCAGCGGGCGAGCCGGAAACCTACGAGGCGTGGTCCACGCGCTTTTTTGGCATCCCAAACGCCGACACGAACGCTGATTCTGATAACGACGGGATGTCAAATCTCCAGGAGTTTCAGGCAGGCACCAATCCGCTCATCAATGACACGGTGACCGGTCCGCTGCTGAGTGTGCAATTTGCCAACAACGCAGCGACTTTGCGGTGGGAATCCGAGCCGGGAAAAATCTATCGCGTCTATTATACCCCGGCGCTTCCGGTGGCAACGAATCTCTGGATACCCCTGCCCGGAGACGTGGTGGCAAGTTCGAACCAGGCGCAGAAGGTGGACGCGGGCATTCTCGGAGTCCGCATGCGTTTCTACCGGTTGGCCAAGGTGGACGTGCTGATGCCGGTATTGAGCATCGAGCACTCGAACGGAATCGTGTTTCTGAACTGGGATTCCCAAACCGGGAAGACTTATCGGGTGCAATACACCACCAACGTGTCGCAGTGGACGACTCTGGCCGGCGACGTCATTGCGGCATCCAATCAGTCCCAAAAGCAGGACACGAATGCCGCGTCGGGTCAGTTTCGATTCTACCGCATTGAGGTGTTGCCCTGAATGCGAATTCTAGTGCAAAGCCGACCCTGCTAAACGGCGATTTGAATTTCTCCGCGAATGTGGAGGAAACGAACTTTATCGCGTGTGCGGATAGAGTTCGTCCCGTAACTGAGTCGGACCGGTTCGTGTGGACGAATTTGGACGTTCACGCCACGCGCTGATTAGGAACTTCTGGTTTCCCGCCAGGGAGTTCTGAAATCGGCGCTTCCGAACCGGTCCGACTTTCACTTATTTGGCGAGAGATCCCGAAATTGCCATTCGGCGGAGACCGACTATCTTGGATCCATGACCATCGCGTATCAGGAAATCGCCATAACGGCGATGACTCTCAATCCCGAGGAGCGTCTGGCCCTGACCACCGCGCTCGATTTGAGTCTGGACGACGAGGTTCGTTCCCAGGCGCTTCGCGCTGCCGTCCGGCATGGCATCGACGCAATCGATGACGGAGAAGTGGTTGCCCTGAATTCGCTGACTGAAGTCGAAGACCTGTTGACCTCCTGTCTGAAGGAAGCCAGCCAGCCGGTTCACAAAGCCGGTGTCTGAATCCGGGCCAGCGCGACGTTACCGGCACCTCTGAGCCCCGCAGTTTTTGCGGTGACTCCTGTGTTAGAATCATTGGTTCAGACAGTTCACGATACTCTGACCGACGCGACTTGTTCGCAATCGCTGTGGCCGCACGCCATTCTTTGACGTCACCAGCAGTCGTCTCCCCCGCAACTCGGCCACGGCCCGACTGATGGCGTTCCAACTGATGGATTTCAGCGTCGGTGACCGATTTCTCAGATCGGTGGTGGCGATGCCTTCCTGATTGTTCAACGGCACGGCCGCCAGGGCGGTCAACGTCAATCGACGAACTTTCGCCCGAACCACAAAGGAATAGGACCGCCAATCAATCCCCTCGGGCGGTGGAGGCAGTTCGACCTCGAACGCCTTCTTCATCAACCGGCGCCCTTTTGGCGTGAAGCAGAACAACTGTCCGCTGGTGCGCCCAGGATTCAGACATTGAACGAGCCTTCTCTTTTCCATCTGTCGAAGAATCATGGACACATCCCTCAGCTGAATCTTCGGCGCCAGCTTTCGGGCGGCGGCGCAGATTTCTGATCCAATCATTGGCTTGCGTGTTGCGAACTTATTTCCCGTTGTACATTTGCTCAAATTGGCGTCGCACGGATTTCTGGCATTTGACCGGACTGTCGTCGTAATTGGCGGCCGAATAGCCGCGCTCGGGTCGTACGGTGGCGGGGTTGGCCACGCTCTCGTCGTAAGCTCGGGATTTTGACCCGATTGCCCGGGCTTCGATCGTACGATTGAGATCTCGTCAGCCAAGCTGTCATCGTAAGGAGCAACATAGATGCGGTGGCCAGCCTTCGCAGGGCTGCGGCTCGACACGCCAGACTGGGGTCGTACAGGGTCGCAGTTTGACCGGTGACCGCACTGCCATCGTACGGGTGCGATGAACCGGAACGATTCAGCCTTGAGTGATTGCGCGCATGGCCTGGTGGAAGGTCTTGCCGAGAACCTCAACATTTCGGCGACCAGCAATCCTTGTTCAGCAATGGAGTATCGTCGTGAGCGATTTATTGTGCGCCTTGTTTTCCTTGCGGCTGATAGACGCTTCGCCAATCACGGGGCGTTGGAAATCGAAAAGCCGTCGAATCGCGATCGGGCAGGGCTTTGCCGCTTGCGTAAATACCTGTTTTTGGGCTATATAGAGCCGAATGGCACTGCCTTTCCTGAACGGGTTTAATCGAAAGACCGACGAGATCGTACTCGTGGACCTGGGAGTCAAGTTGACGAAGGCGGTTCACATCTCGCGCAGGGGCGGTGGCTATTCCCTGCATTCGTACACCATTCAAGAGACGCCGTTGTTCGAAAAAGGTCTTAATGTGGAGGATGTGGCCGAACACTTGAAGAAGGTCATTCAGTCGATGGAATCGAAGTGCCGCTTCGTTGGTCTGGCAATTGGTGTGGGGGATTCGCTTTTGCGCCATGCGGACATGCCGGCTGTTCCAGTTCACGATATGCGCACGATGTTACGGTACAGCAGCAAGAATTATCTTCAGCAGGATTTGTCCGATTGCGTTTTCGACTGTCACATGTTGCCGTTTCGAGCGAAGGAGGGTGACGAGGGCAAACCGGGAAGCAAGGCGCGCGTGCTGGTTGGCGCGGCGAAAAAAGCGTTGGTGGATGATTTGGCGGCGGCGGCGAAAAAGGCAGGTTATGTTCCGTTGCAGGTCGTGCCGGGATTTATCGGCCCGCCGAATGCATTCGAGTTGGCGCGTCCGGAGGAGTTCGCGCAGGAATCGGTGGCTCTGGTTGAAATTGGTCACAAAAATACCACCATCACCGTCCTGTACGAAGGTGAACTCGCGCTGAGTCGGGTCGTCAGTTTTGGTTCGGAGCGTTTGACGATCGGATTGGCGGATGCCATGGGCATCAGCGAAGAGGAAGCGGAAGGCGCGAAGATAACGATGCCGCCTGAGGTTGAGGCATATCTAGTCGCTTTGTTGTCGCCGCTCGGACGCGAATTGCGCGCGTCGATTGATTTTTTCGATCATCAACACGACAAATCTGTTTCCAGGGCCTTCTTTTCCGGGGGAGCGGCATGCAATGCAAAAATCGTTGAAGCACTCCAGACGGAGATGATGGTTCCATGTGAGACGTGGAATCCGACGAGTTTTCTGGCAACCAAACTGCCGCCGCAGCAGATCGGGGAAGTGGAGCAGATCGCGCCGCAATTGGGCGTCGCCATCGGAGCTGCGATATCCGTTTTTTGATTCATCATGCCGATTCGCATTAATCTACTCGCCGAGCAGCAATACCAGGAGGAATTGCGCTGGAAGGATCCGCTCAAGCGGGCGATTTTTGGGTGTGTGCTCGCGATCCTGATGGTGTTGTCGTGGTACGGCTGGCTGATGATGCGCCACGGCTTTGCCAATTCGGAAATTGCCCGACAGGAGGGAGAACTCAAGGCGATGGCGGACAATGTCGGGTCTGCTTCCGGCAACAAGGACGCGATATTGAAGATCGAGCGAAACATCAACGACCTGAACCGCATGGCGACAAATCGGGTGTTGTGGGCTTCCTTTATGAACGTGCTGCAAAAGAACGCGCTGACTAAAGTGCCGATTAACAGTGTTCAGGTGTCTCAGACATACGAATACACCGCAGCGGTAATGGAGAACAAGCGAATCAAGTCACTCTCGTCGGCGACGGAACATATCCGGGTGACGATTGCCGCACGGGACTATGGCCGCCGGGAGGATGCCCTTTATTCAAAGTTCGTTGATCAACTGAAAGAGGATCCGTGGATGAAAAAGCACCTCGCGGAACAAGGTGGGATCACCCTGGGCGGGTTTTCCGCGCCGACGCCGGATAAGGACAAACCGGGGGAGGCGTTTCAATCCTTCACAATGTTCTGTAATTTCAAGCGGCATGTGCGTAATTAGCCGATGAAAATCTCAAAGGAAAAACGCGACCAGTTGATTGCCAGTATCATGGGTACCGTGATGCTGGTAGTAGCGGGGTGGATGTTCCTGATTACGCCGTCAGTCAAGAAGTTGAAGATGACGGCGGCAAAAAGCGAGGAGAATGAGAAAACACTCCAGGCGCATCGAAAACTGCTGGTGGAACGCAGCCAGGTGGAGATCGAGTTGCAAGCGGTTTCAAAGCGGCTACAGGAACTGGAAGCGCAAATGGTGTCGGGCGATCCTTCCATCTGGATTCGGGAGCGCCTGAATGAATTCCGGGCGCAGGCACCCTACGGTGTCGATATTCGCACCATCAGTCAGGCGACTGAGGGCGAGATGGGGATGTTGCCGGATTTCGGCTACAAGGCGATGATCTTCGGTGCGACAGGACTGGCATTTTATCACGACCTGGGAAGGTTCCTTGGCGATTTTGAAAATCGTTATCCTTACGTGCGAGTTCAAAATCTGATCGTCAATCCGGACAACACGCTGGGCTTTGATGGACCCGATCGGGAAAAGCTGGCGTTTCAATTTGAAATCGTGGTGCTGATCAAACCGATTCCCAAATCGTAACCAACGGAAACCGAGACTTGTACAGCAAACTCAAAATCATCAGGATGTGCTTGTTCGTCGGGCTGGCGATGACAAATTTTGCCCGTCCTGGAATTGCGGCTGAGGCGGCCAAAGAAGCTGAGGCGCCCGCACCGGTGGCGTTGACCAACGCAGTCTTGCAGCCAGTGAGTTTTCCCAAGGCGATGTTTTCGATTGATATCACTGCGGGCAAGGATCCGTTTTTCCCGACGAGTCTGCGTCGGGACCCCAAGCCGGCAGTCGTGGAACCGGTGCAACCTGCTCCGGTGGCGCCCCCATTGACTGCGCCGGCGATTGCTTCGATGGCCACTAATTTGGCAGGTCTGAACCCGGCGATCGTGGCGGCGGATGCCACCGGAAAATCATATTTTAAAATCAAAGGACTTGCTGCGGCGAAAAAGCGTCGGTTTGTAACGCTGCATACTGCCGTCAAGAGTTATGATTTCACGACGGGCGACGAAATGCTGTTGCGGGTCCCCGATGGCACGAAACGGGTTCGTTGTCTCGAAATCAGGCCGCAATCGGCTGTTTTTCAGATTGAAGGCGAACCCGAGCCGATAGAGTTGTTTTTGCGCGATGATTTCTAGAGAATGGGTCTGCCCCAGTCAGGCTGACCGTCGGATGAACTGCAGTTGGCGAACAGGATACACTGAATGAAAAAGTTTTTAGCCATATTGCTATGGGCTGGAATCGTGATTCCGCTGGCGTGGAGCCTGGCGCAGAACTCGGGCGGCACCAATGCCGGAATAGCGACCGACCCGTCGGTCCCGCCAATGAAGCTCGTGCCCGCCGGTTCGACCTCGGCCGCCCCAGTCACGGCGGCAACTTCCGTTACCGCAACGACGCCCGGCACCGTTCCCGTTACTCCTCCACCAG
>CALBIE010000875.1 GCA_937893495.1 uncultured Verrucomicrobiales bacterium
ATTCAAGATCAGCCTGATGTGGGGACAGGTGCTCGGATATATCATCCTGATGTCCGCCGTCGTGCTGATATTTGCCATCCTCCTTTCCAAGGGTATCTCGCAAATCTGGGACGCCGATTTCTTCGGCAAGGGTGAATACTACCTCGGGATGATAGCAGGCGCCGTGCGGTTTTTCTGTTTCATTCTGGTCTTCCTGTCATTCCTCAATGCGCGAACCTACACGCTACAACAAGTCGAGGCGGATCGCCGTTGGCAAATCGAGGAACTCGGTTCCACGCTGGTTCCCACGATGTCGATTATGAACTACTCGGTTTTTACTTCGTCCTACAGCGGCGGAAAAATTCGCGAGGCGTTTCGTTGGATCTTGATCAATCCTGCCAGTTCCTATCGCCCGACGGGCGGCGAAACGATGGGACAACAGCGAACGCGAACGCTGGACGAAGTGACGAAATAGCGCGCCGGATCGGAAGCCATGGCCGCGTTACTTTCCAATTCCGTCAAGGAACAAATCAAGAATGCCAATGACATCGTCGATGTCATTTCTTCGTATCTCGGACCATTAAAGAAAGCTGGCACCAACTGGAAAACGCTTTGCCCTTTTCACAAGGAAAAGACCCCCAGTTTCAACGTCAATCCCATCAAGCAGATCTTTCACTGCTTCGGTTGTCAGAAAGGCGGCGACGTGCTCGGGTTTGTCAAAGACTACGAAAACGTCACGTTCATGGAGGCCGTTCAGCGACTCGCGGAGCGAGCCCATATTCCGCTTGAGTTTGAAAACGATCCGCAAGCGGGGCAGCGACGACATCTCAAGGACGAGTTGCTCAAGATCCACGAGCAGATTGCCCGCCGCTGGCACGACGTTCTCGTGACGGGCGCGCAGGGCCAGGTCGCGCGCGATTATCTCGAAAAACGCGGATTCGACGAAACTGCTATTAAATTGTTCCGGCTCGGGTTCGCCCCCAGTGAATGGGATGATACGGTCAACTGGGCGACGTCCAAAGGTCACGATCTCGGCACGGTTGAGAGTGGCGGACTGATTATCAAGCGGGACAATACCGAGGGCTACTATGACCGCTTTCGCGGGCGACTGATGTTTCCCATCAGCGACGCGCAGGGGCAGGTAATTGGATTCAGTGGCCGCATCCTGACCGGCGATGAGAAAACCGCCAAATATGTCAACTCTCCGGAGACACCGCTATTTTTCAAAAGCAAAGTGCTTTACGGACTCCACAAATCGCGCCGGGCCCTGGCCGAACGGGGTCACGCCCTGGTTTGCGAGGGCCAGCTTGATTTAATCCGATGCTTCACGAGCGGAATAGAAAACGTCGTTGCTCCGCAAGGCACCGCGTTGACCGCTGACCACGGACAAATACTCAAACGATACACGGATGAAGTGGTCTTGTGTTTTGATTCGGACACGGCCGGAAAAAATGCCGCCATCCGCTCGATGGAATCCCTCGCCCCATCCGGTCTGGCGGTTCGCGTGCTGACGATTCCGGCACCGCACGACCCCGATAGTTTCATTCGCGAGACCGGCTCCGAAGCCCTCCAACACCTGATCGAAAAGGCCCCAGAATTTTTTGAGTTCTATCTCAACGATCTTTGCCAATCGAACGACCCGCAGACCGACAAAGGCCGGAAAGCAATCATCCGCGAAATGAAGGCAATGCTTCAGAAAACCGCTGATGAAGTGGCCACGGATGTCTGGACCCGCAAAACCGCAAACCGACTCGGTGTATCCGAGACCGCGATACGGACCGAGTTCGGCAAGCGGAAACCCGTGTGGCAACCGGTTTCGGAAACCGGTCCGAACGCAGAAGACGAAGCGGGCGATTCGGCACCGTCAATCACGGACAAGGACAAGGACTTGCTTCGCCTCTTTTTTGCGGCGGATTGGACCCTGCTTGACCCGAGCGATTGGCTAAACGCCGACTTGCTGGAAAACGCGATCGTGCGGGAGATCATCCTGACTCATGCCACCGCCCTGACCAAGGACGAGTGGGATGGCGGCAGCCCATTGCTCGATCGTCTGGAAAGCTCTCACGCGAGAAACATCCTGACGGAATTACTTTCCGATCAACGGGAGCAGAAAGATGTCGACGCCAAGCTCAAGGATGCGCTGACCGGTTTGCAGGGCCAACATATTGACCGGAAACTGGCTCAAATCGGAGGGCGCATTAAGCAACCGGGCGCGACTGAAGAGGAAAAACTGATTCTACTGAAGGAATGGAATGAGTTGCGAATGCAGAAGACGGCTCGCGTCAGAAGTTCCCCAGCGCATGCCCGCTGACGGTGCACGTCGGAACATCGCCGACATCATCCCCGGCACCGTAAACGCCGCCGGCGGGGCATTCGGGCAGTTGGCTGCCCTTCAGGTATTTCCGAATAGCGGTATTTGTGAAGGAGTAGGAAATCTGCGTTGCCACGGCATTTTCGAATGCCCACTGCTGTACCGCCGAATCCATCTGCCGGAGGTTTTCAATGCAGATGTTTCTCCGGGATTTCTGGCGGGCATTCAGAAAGCTCGGCGTAGCCAGGGCCGCCAACATCCCGACAATCAGGATGGCAAACATCACCTCGATCAACGTGAATGCCCGATAAGGGTGTAACCGGATTTTCATGTTTTTCCGCAATTCCACGACTGTTGCGGGAAGTTTCGGAATAGTGCGCCCCCCAGACCCGCAAGTCATCAACTATTGGCACAAAAAAGCCCGGAGCGATTGCTCCGGGCTATGTGAAACCTTAACTGGTTACAGTGTGTGACCGCCGACCGTGCAGGTCGGTGAAGCCGAAACCGTCGTGCCGGCATACGTACCGCTCGCCGGGCACGGAGGAAGCGCGCTTCCCTTCAGGTAGGACAACAGTGTTGTGTCAGATACCGCGTAGGTGTCCGTCGCGACCTTTTTGTTCTCCAGCGCCCATTGCTGCACAGCACCGTCAATCTGCTTCAGATTGGCGATACAGGAGTTTTTCTGAGCCGTGGAGCGAGCCTTCACGAAGTTTGGAATCGCGATAGCAGCCAACAGACCGATGATGGCGACCACGATCATGATTTCCACGAGGGTGAAACCGCCTTTTTTCAGGTTTTTAACTTTCATTGTTTGTCTTTCTTCTACTGGGCGGTGTGAACACTGCGGAAGGCGGGTTTATGTTAGTATTGCTGTCTTGTCCACTTGTTGCCTTCCGCAACCGCAGCGGGAACACTAAGCAAATTCAAAGCCATTGTCAATTATGAGAACGAGAAATATGCCTCGAACAGCCCCTCTCAAACCAACCATTCCTTATC
>CALBIE010000876.1 GCA_937893495.1 uncultured Verrucomicrobiales bacterium
GATCTTTACACCAGCGGTTACGAGGTGAATGACACGAACGAACGCCTCGTTCGCCTGACCACCGCCGATGGTTCGCACGGGGCCAACATGGCGAAAGTGGATTACTACTTCGGCAACCTCGATGAACGACGGGTGACCTGGTCACGCGGGCGAGATCTCATCCTGTCGCCCAAACCGGCCAACACGCCGTTGAACGCCATGACCAAGGCCTACGTCGAGATCGACGGCAAAGCAGCCGGCTCGGACGTCTGGGCTCGCAAGCTCACCTTCAGCGAAAAGAAATAAATCTGTTGAACACCGTCGCCCAGGAAATCACCGCCGAGTCGCTCATCCGCAAATTGCGGGAACGCGCCGACGATGCCTGCGCAACCTGCTCCGGCGGGCTTCCCTTCGCCGACATGCTGATGAGCATTGCCATGGGGTTTCAGAACAAGCCGCTCTGTCTCCCCTGCCTTGCCGGCGAGTTGCGGCAGGAAATAGAACCATTGCGCTCGCAACTGCTCGACTACTTTTCCCAGCGTGAATGTTATGAAGGCGCGTGGCGATGGGTGGGCGAGCAGGAAGATTCACATGCGACCATTCCGACAACGCGCATCGCAAAACCGACCGGGTCCGTTGAACACCATCCCTCCGGCGATACCATCACGCATCACGCCGAATGGGATGCCGGCGACATGAGTTGCGGCGATCTCGTTCTGGAATTGCGGATGCGGATGCAGAAAATGTCCCCCCTGACCATCCTGAAACTTCGCGCAACCGATCCTGGTGCACCGGCCGATTTGCCCGCCTGGTGCGGTCTCATCGGGCACCGGCTCGTGCGTGCAACTCACCCTGAATACTGGATCGAACGAAAGGTATAAACATCATGGCCAATAAATTCTGTGTCTCCATCTCCTGCGCCAAGGACAACACCGACAAGGCAACCGTCGGTTTCGTCGTGGCCAACGCCGCCCTCGGCAGCGGACAGGACACCGTCGTGTTCCTCAGCATCGAAGGCGTCCACCTGTCACAAAAGGGCTACGCCGATGACATCCACGAGGAAGGCTTCGCCGCCCTCAAGGATCTCATGACCAACTTCGCGGCGGGCGGCGGAAACATCTACGTCTGCTCACCGTGCTTCAAGAAGCGCGGGCTCGACGAAAACAACCTCATCGATGGAGCGGCCATCGTCGGCGGCGCCAAACTGGTCGAGTTCCTCGCCGGTGGAAGCCCGTGCGTCAGTTACTAGGCGACGCAAACCAGGGCAGGTGAAGGCGGGCGTAGGCCCGCTCTCACCATGCTTTGGAGCATTGAATTCCCGATTGAAAACTGAACCAACTCACATTATCTGCTGCCTTGGCCGGAACGATGCAGATGGAGCGCGGGATTTATCCCGCAGAAACGTGAAATTGCCTGTCAACTCTCGTGGATTTCGGTGCCTGGTCCTGAAACCCGAAATGGTGTACGGTCCCGACGACATGGGAAAGCGCGTGGAAACTGGTGGCAAGTGGACGCTTCTGCGGAATGAATTCCGCGCTCCCGCCGTTCCAACTGCAGGGTTCCGGCTAAACCAAACCTGGTCAATCCTCCACTCATCCGAAAGCCGGCAAACACGATGAATCCCCTCGCGCAACATCTTCAGGAATCGGACGTTTCCTTCGACGGCGGCGACCTCGATTGCGGCGGCGGATTGCTGCTCCTCATCCGCCGCCACATTGATCCGATGAACGAGGGACAATTGCTTGAAATCCTTTCCACGGATGATTCCGTGGAAAGTGATTTACCCTCCTGGTGTCGCTTGACCGGCAACGAAATGGTTTCCTACACGCGACAGGAAAAGCAACGCAGCTATCTCGTCTGCAAGGGACCGCTCTCCGCCAGAAAGGCCCGCGAATCCACCCGTCCGTCCGTGGCCTCGGCCGGGAACGGATACAAGGCGCACATCGTTCCGGTCACAATTCCGTCCACGCTCCCTCAACCGTCGCCAGCCCCACCGGTCGAACCACTCTCCGTATTCGGCATCGGAAGTTGGCCACGCCCACGTTGGATGTTGAGCGCGGTGCATGAGCATCTCGAAGGGCGAATTCCCGAGGACGAATTCCAGGCCACGGCCGATGACGCGGTACAACTCGTCATCCAGGCGCAGGAACGCGCGGGCGTCGATCTTGTCACCGACGGCGAACAACGACGTGACAGCTACGCCAGCTTCGTCGGCGGACTCCTGGACAATTGCCAGTTGATTCCACTGACGGACCTCACCGCGATGGTCGATGACCCGGAGAAGTTTGAAAAGGAACTCCGCGCCCTTGACGTGCCGGCGGCGGAAGTCCGCCATCCCGTCAACTTCGGTCCGCTCGGACGCAGCAAATCGCTCGCACTGCACGAATTCGAATTCGCAAAGAGCATTGCAAAAACTCCCGTAAAGGTTGCCCTGCCCGGCCCATACCTGCTCACGCGCACCATGTGGCTCGATTGCCTGACCGAGCGCCCCTACGAAACCCGCGAGGCATTGTCCCGCGATGTCGTTCGTGTCCTGCGGGAGGAACTCCATTACCTGTTGGCCGCCGGTTGCCCGATGGTGCAGTTCGACGAACCGGTCTTGACCGAGGTGGTGTTTACCGGCGCGACCGGCCAGCGTAGTTTCATGTGCGGCGCGCTCAGCGAAAAGAACGCGCCGGAAAAGGAACTCGAATTCGCCACCCAACTGATCAACGACGTGGTCAAGGGCCTTCCCGCCGATCGAATCGCCCTGCACATTTGTCGCGGCAACTGGACCCGCGACGAATCGGCCTGCCTCGCCGGCGATTTCCGTCCGTTGCTCGGGCTGCTCAAGGACATCAACGTCGGCAGTCTGTTCCTCGAACTCTGCACCCCACGCGCCGGTGAACTCGAAGTGCTCGCCTCATTGCCCGAAGACAAACGAATCGGCGTCGGCGTCGTGAATCAGAAACTCGACAACATCGAGACCGTCGATGAAATCATGGCGAAGGCGAATCACGCCATCAACCTCTTCGGCCGGGATCGCGTTCTGCTCGTGACCGACTGCGGTTTTGCCACGTTTGCTGACAATCCCGTTTCAAGTGCAAAGATCGCCGAAGCCAAACTGACCGCCATGGCCCGGGCCCGTGACCGGCTCCGGGCCTGATTCGGAGACTCCAGAAGAATGGGGGCAAAGGAAATGTTACGGGGGTGCATCTCACTTTCTCGCTGAAGCTGTTGGGATTGGGGGCGACATGGCGCGGAGCGCCGGAACGTGAATAGCCGTGGGCGAGCCCGACGAGCCCACGAATTGCTGCGTGTAGGCCGCGAAGCCGCGTCGCGGCGGAACTTTGGTTCCTTACCCTGCTCCTTCGTCGTGGGGACAGTTTCGTCGAACCGATGTTTCGCGCTTTGCCGCCCTGAACTGTAGCAGCCGACGTAAGGAGGCTCAGATCTCTTTTGCCGAACGTTGCATGAGCCTTCTTACGTCGGCTGCTACCAGGAAATACCTCTGAGACGCCGCCTTTTCTTTTCAAACATCATCCCACACACTCAATCCATGTCGTCCGATGACACCATTACCACCGAAAGTCTGATTCGAGACATTCAACAGGTGGCCGGCAAGCCCTGCCCTCATTGCCATGATTCCATTACGCTGGCGGACGCGCTCAAATGCCGCGCGTTTGGTTTTGGTAAATCGCCCTGCTGCGCCGAAGGACTCGCCCAAGCCCTGGGCAATTCCGTCGAGGAACTTGACGAGACGGCCCGGAACTACTTCAACCTGCATGAGTGTTACCAGAGCGCCTGGCAATGGATTCAGGAACAGAAATAGCAGATGTTTCTGACAGCGATGCTGTCGCGAATCAGGACAAGCGCCGATTATTGGTCCTCACCTTGTCCGTGGTTGGAATCGCCGTCGCGCTTTCTCTCATCTGGTTGCCATCAGCAAAAGCGCCGGCATCTGTCTATCCGTCCCCGAATGGTTACGACGACTTTGTCGAAGCCACGAAACTCATCAGCACCACTCGGCCTGGTCCCGGCACTCACGACGTTGAAGAATGGCGAGCCTTTCTCACCGATAATCAAGGCGCGCTCGACCGCGTGCGCCTCGGACTCGGCAAGTCATGCTTGAGCAGCAATCATTACGACTCAGCTGGCGACGCCCTTCCGGACCGGTTGGATGGATTCAGGCACTTGGCGCAGGCATTTCGCGCAGAGCACCACGTTGCAACTGCGGATAAAGATACGAATACAGTTACAAAATCGGCCATCGAGTGTTTGCGTTTTGGCATCGAATCCAGCCGTGGTGGAGCCCTGATTGAAAGTCTGGTCGGACAAGCCATTCAATCGGTCTCAATGCAAGATTTTCGAAAAACCATTCCTACCCTTGATCACGCCAATTCAACTTTTGCCTTGTCCCAGCTGATATTATTGGAACCCAAGGTCCCCACAGCACAGGATATTCTGGATAAGGAAAATTCCGTCCGTTATCAATTTACCAGCAAAGTCGGGTATTTGGCATATCTTGTCGGATTCAACCGCAAGAGAATCCGCGAATT
>CALBIE010000877.1 GCA_937893495.1 uncultured Verrucomicrobiales bacterium
GAGACGTGGATATACAGATAGGTTCAAGGAATTGTATGACGGGTGTTCTGAAATACCTGTTGATGTCCGATTCCAACTCTATTGTAAGTGCGTGACCACTGTTCGAATACGGACGCTTCTGCGGCATGAATGCCGCGCTCCCACCGCTTCAATTTCATCGTTCCAGATCACGGTTAAACTCAAAGCCGCGGCGGATTGAACGGCGTTGTCGGAATCTTCCCGCTGGCTTTCGTCGCCAATTCGGCTCGCAGCCTTTTCATGACGGCCTTCATTTGCGCGTCCGGTTTCAATGCCAGATTGTTGAACTCCATCGGGTCGGCATAATGGTCGTAGAGTTCCACTCCGGATTTCCCCTCCGCCCAATCGGAATACCGCCAGCGATCCGTGCGGATGCTACGGCCCATGACGGGCAGAGGAAGGCGTTTGTCGGCCGGGCGAAGCACCTGGGTGATTGCCGTGCCATTCCATTTTGTCAGCGGATTATTCAGCAATGGGCGTAGGCTGCGACCAGCCAGCCCTTTTAGCGTGGGCAGACCGCCGGCATCGACCAGCGTCGGATAAATGTCCACAAACTCAACGATGCGACGACAGGGTTGGCCATTCCCTTTCGCGCCCGGCACGCGAAAGATGAGCGGCGCCCGGGCACCCTGTTCGAACAGCGTGCGCTTCTGCCAAATGCCGTTGTGTTCGCCGAGGTGATATCCGTGGTCGCTCCAGAAAACGACAATCGTGTTGTCAGCGAGCTTCAGTCGATCCAGTGCCGCCATCAGCCTGCCGACCTGAGCGTCAATGAATGACACGCAGGCGTAATAGGCCTGCATCGCCTTGCGGCAGGTGAGTTCGTCGAGACCATAGTGAGGGACGGGATTGTTGTGCGCGAACGCGGCGGTCGGTATGTCGTCGCGGTCGCCGAGCGGCGCATACGGGAGTTGCATTTCCTCCAGCGGATACAGGTCAAAATACTTCTTCGGCGCGACATACGGCGTGTGCGGGCGAAAGAATCCGGCCGCGATGAAGAACGGTTTTTCGCGATGCTGCTCCATCAGCTTGATGGCCTCGGTGGTAATCATTCCGTCCGTCTGCTCCTCGTCTTTGCCGTCTGCGGCCAGCCAGCTCAGTGCGGCACTGATCTTGCGATGCGGTTCGGCATTGAAGATGAGATGTTCGTCCGTCTTGTCGCGCCCCTTGGGGTTGATCGTCTGCTGCCACGACGGCGGGTCATCGAATCCATCTGTGCCAATGCTGGCCGGGACGTTGTAATGATAAATCTTCCCAACGCGCGCGGTGAACCAACCCGCTTTCATGAACCGCTGCGAGAGCGTGATGACATCGGGCACTTCGTCGCGAAAATGCCGGTCGAGATCGTAAACCTTGATTTGATCCGGTCGCAGCCCGGTCATGACGGACGCGCGAGTGGGATTGCAGAGCGGCAACTGGTTGTAGGCCCGCTCGAACATCACGCCGGTCGAGGCCAACCGGTCGATATGCGGCGTCTTCGCAAGGACGTTGCCATAGCAACCAAGCGCCGCCGCGAGATCATCGACCGCGATGAACAGGACATTGGGGCGTGCGGCGTGCGAACCGGGAGCCACCGCGCAAAGGGTGGCCGCAGCCCACAGGACAATGCGGGTAATGGATTTCAGCATGGGATGGAGAATGCCAAAATGTGCGACTCGATTCAATTCCTCTGAAAACGACCAAAACAGCCATTATTTGAACTCAATCAATTGACAGTCAAGAAAACCTGTGCATGTATCTGTGTATGGCAACGAAGACCATTTCTGTTGATTTGGATGCATACGATCGATTGGTTCGGGCTCGTGTCCGGAGTAACGAATCGTTTTCCAGGGTCATCAAGCGGGCGCGGTGGGAGGCTCCAAAATCCACCGGTGCGTCATTGCTTCGTTTGTTCGAGCGCGGCCCATCGCTGTCTGATGGTGAACTTGATTACCTGGAAACCAGGCAGACAGAGGATCGACCACCGGAGGACAAATGGAAGGAGTAGCGGTGGACACGACGTTTCTCATCGACCTGCAAAGGGAGATGGAACGAAAGAACTACGACCGTGGGGCCACCCGGTATCTGAGACAAAACCTCAACACCACGTTTTTCCTTCCGGTTGTGGCGTTGGGAGAATTCCTTGAAGGATTCGAGACCCCCTCCTCTCCCCGGGCGATGGAAATTGCCGCAGAAATGTTGCCGCTGGATGTCACTGCAGACGTTGCCGGGACTTACAGTTCGCTGGCACGTGAACTTCGAATGGCGGGCAGACTGATCGGCACAAACGATCTGTGGATTGGATGTACGGCCAAGGTCAATGACCTGCCCATCCTCACCCGCAACGTGGAACACTTTTCACGAATCTCCGGGCTCGAAATAGTAAACTATTCGTTCCAGTAGCTTTGTCCGCTCCGGTGTCACTTCACCACCATCACCCCCTGCATGATCACCCAATGCCCCGGATAGGTGCAGAGGTATGGGTAATTACCCGGCTTCGTCGGGGCGATGAAGCGCAGCGTTTCGGACGTGTCCTGATTCAGCAACTTCGTGTGATGCAAAATCTTCGGTGAATCGGGAATGAAATTCCTCTTCACGCCGTCTTTCTGCGCGGCCATCAGATTGCCGGCCATGCCGATTTCCATGACCGCGCCCGGTTGAACGATGGCAAGGTTGTGCTGGGTGACATCCGGATTCGTCAGCGTGAGTTTCACCGGTTGACCGGCCTTGACCTCGAACCGTTTTAGGGTGAAGAGCATGCGTTCCGGGATGCAGGATATCTCGACAACCTGAATCCCTTTCTGGTTGTCAAAGGCAGCTTCGTCCGCGCTCCGGACAGTGACGCCCTGCTTTCGTTTGGTGGTCTTCCTGAACAACGCGAAGAACTCGTTGATTTGCGGATGTTGCGCCTGGTATTCCGCGTCGTTCTTCCAATGACGCGACAGATTCGCGGAGCCGAGTGACGTGGCGATAGCGTACTGAAGGTGGCTGTCCGCCGGATGTTTCGTAACGTCCAACATGGCGTCGAGCGCCTCCCTTGTGCCGATGTGGGTCGCGGCCATCGCGGCCCGCATGCGAACGATGCCGTTCTCGTCATTGGCGCGTTGCCGCAGTTCGGCAAGCGGGTCTTTCAGGTCGGCGCTCCACCAGGCCAGTTGTTCCGTCGCGGCGGCGCGGGCCTGATGATTCTCGCAATGCAGCAGATCGGTGAGCAGCGCGGCATTGGAGGCGCCGACATTGCGGTACAGCCACATGGCCTCGACCTGATGATGACGAAAGCGCGGATCCTTCGGGTCGAGTTTTTTCACGAACCGGTCCAACGCGTCGGCGACCGCCTGGGGATCGCGCTGGCGGATTTCATGCCGAGCCCAGTAGCGGTATCGGTATTCGGGACGCTTGAGAATCTCCAGCAGATCGGAAATCGCCGCACCGTCAATCCTGGGAGGCGTCTGCAGTTTCGCGCCCTTGGGCACGATGCGCCAGATGCGGCCGGACTTGCGGTCACGCCGCGGATCCCGCAGCGAGTATTGCGCGTGGCCTTTTACCGGATTGTACCAGTCACATACATACATCGCGCCGCGAGGGCCGTAGCGCAGATCGACCGGGATGAAGCTCAAGTTTTTCGAAAAGATCAAATCCGTCTGATATTCCTCTTCAAAATGGTCTTCCTTCTCAATCCACTTGTGGATTTCCACGCGATTGTTCGGCTTGTAGCGCACCTTGACGAAGCCGCCCTGCATCTCATTCGGCCAGTTCGGGAAATCCACAAACTCGTGCCCCGCCGTGCCGGAATAGGCCGGAATGCCCGAAACTTTTGGATGCTGCTCGGGATACGGCGGGTTGAGCGCGTGAAACGCCGTGGCGAAGATCGGATGACTCGCCACGTGGTTGCCCCAGTCGTCAAACGTCACGCCCCACGGATTGGTGTTCGGGTAGTTGCCGAAACTGAAGAGACGTTGCGACGACGGCCGGAAGCGAAACCAGGCGCTGTTGCGGGCACGCACCGGCCCATAGGGCGTCTCCACCTGGCTGTGGTGAAAAATGGATTCGCGAAATTGCAGATCGCCATCCGGCGTCCAGACGAAATTATGCAACGCGTGATGCGAATCCTCCGTGCCGAAGCCGGTCAGGACTTTGCGGCGAAAATCCGCTTTCCCGTCGCCATCGGTGTCCTTGAGAAACGTCAGGTGCGGTTCTTCGGAAACATAGATTCCGCCATTGCCGAACTCGAAGCCGAGCGGGATATGAACGTCGTTGGCGAAGACGGAGCTTTTATCCGCCCGACCGTCGCCGTCGGTGTCCTCGAGAATGACAATCTTGTCCTCCGGCGCGTTGCCCGGATAGACGTGCGGATACGTCGTCGAACACGCCACCCACATCCGACCCCTGGTGTCCCACCGCATCTGGATGGGACAGACGATATCGGGGAACTGTTCCTCGGACGCGAACAGGTTCACCTCAAAGCGCGGATCGATGTCGAACGCCTTCAACTCGTCAGCCGGTGAGAGCCATTCGTTCGCGCCACGGCTCTGCGCGGTCGGCGGCAACGGCGGCACATTGGAATCGTAGATGTCAGTCGAAACCGGCTTGCCCGCGGCCAGCGCCCAGATACGGCGCTCGCGATTGGCGACCATGATGTCGAAGTTGCGCATCGCCGGGAGGAAATCGAGGTAGCCGTAGGATTTGTTCCGTCCGCCGGTATAGTAAAAAGTGTTGAGCGGACGATAGCGGTAGAACCACTGCTGGTTTTTATCGATGACCGTCTGCCGGATGGATTCATCAACCTTCGGCGCCCGCTTCGCGCGAAACGTGCCCGTGAACAGTGCCTCGGCAAAGACCTGATAACCCGCCTCCACCATGTGCGCGCCGTTGAACGTGAGATCTGTCTTCGAATCGGCCATCGCCTTGCGCGTCGCTTCGAAGACATTCACGAAGCCAACCTTTTGCTTCGCGGCGACCTCGGCCATCGCCTTTGTGTAGGCGGCAAGGTTGGCGTTGTTCCGATCCCCGGCGCTGACACCCTTGATGTTTTCGTTGGCAACCGGCGACACCAGCACAATGCGGGGACCGGTTTTCCCGTTGAATGCGCTGGCCTTGAGCGCCGAAAGGAACTTGCCCAGGCGATCCTTGAAATCCGCGATGCCGGCCGGACCGGCGAACGATTCGTTGTAGCCGAACGCGGCAAAGATGACGTCCGCCCCCTGCACCGTAAGATGCTGATGCATCGTGCCGAAATTATCCGGACGCGGCTGCAGATCGATCTCATCCGCCGACCAAGCGAGATTCCGAACGCGAAGTTCCAGCTTCGGATGGCCCTGATGCAGCATCGACTCGAAGTAACCCATTTCACCCGCCCGGTCGAAGAGTGTGTTGCCGACGAAGCAGACGTGGTCGCCCTTCTTTAGCTTAAGCGGAAAGGTCGTATCGACGGGCTCAACCATCTTCGGATACGGCGCCATCTTTTCGAAGATGGCGTATTGCTCCAGTTCCGGATCCTTGGCCGGGTCGGGTTTGCCGGTCTTGCGATTCTTGGCGTCCTCGACCTTTTTGGCCTTGTTGGCAGCCTTCTTTTCCCGCCGCTCCTTTTTGTCGGCCGCCGGAAGCAAGGCGATGGAAACAGTGAGGGCCAGCAGGATTGCAATTCGATAACTCATGTCAATTGTTCGCGTAATCTGAGAGGCGGATTACACCAGCAACCCGGTTGCGTGAAAATCAATTATTGCGAGAAATGGCTGGAGAATCGCGCGGGCCAATCTTGTCGCCGATTTTGGCCGACCTCCAACATGTAGCAGCCGAGGTAACGAGGCTCTGATCACAATGGTATATCGAAGGAGTTTGAGCCTCGTCACCTCGGCTGCTACGAAAGACAACAAACGACGCCCCCGTTGGAGGGCACTTCCACTTGACGGATACGATTCCTG
>CALBIE010000878.1 GCA_937893495.1 uncultured Verrucomicrobiales bacterium
CCCGACAGCCTGCTGCTGCTGGACACGAGCGTGATTATCGACGGTCGCATCGCGGATCTGATCGATGCCCATTTTCTCGAAGGCATCATCGTGGTGCCACGATTTGTGCTGAAGGAACTCCAACTCGTCGCCGACTCGTCGGATTCTATTCGCCGGGCGCGCGGCCGGCGCGGTCTGGACATGCTCAGCCGGATCCAGCGCAATCCGAGCAATGAGGTCAAAATTCACGAGGCGGAAATTTCCGAAGAAAATGAAACCGACTCCAAGTTGATCGCTCTCGGCAAGCTGCTCAAAGCGACGATTTACACGAACGACTACAACCTCGGAAAAATTGCGGAACTGCAATCCGTGCGCCACGTCAATATCAACGCGCTCGCCAGCGCGCTCAAGCCGGTGATTCTTCCGGGAGAGAACCTGCGCATCAAGATAGTGCGCGAAGGCAAAGACCATGACCAGGGCGTCGGCTACCTCAATGATGGCACGATGGTCGTCGTAAACCAGGGCAAGGCTCGCATTGGACAAGAGGTCGAGGCTCACGTGCTTAGCCTGCTGCAAACAGCGACCGGCACCATGGTTTTCGCGGATTTGAAAAATGGAAATGATAAGCACCACGAAACCAGCAACGGAAACTAATACAAATGGACCTGATCACCGTTTTTGAAACACCGAATCTCGCCGAAGCCGAACTGGTCAAATCCCGCCTCGTAGCAGCCGGAATTCACTGTATCGTCGCGGATGAAAGCACGGCCTTCGCTCCCTTGGGCGTCCGCGTGCAAGTCGGAACCAACGACGAGCAAGCGGCCCGCGATATCATCGACTCTTCCGAATCCGGCTCTGAATGAAGTCCACCCATCCGAAGCTCTTCCGCCAATTGCAATCGCAGATTCCGGCCGGTGAATTGCGCCTGGACTCGGAATCTCTCCACAAAAACTCCGGGGACAAATGGTTTGCCACCGCAATGCCGGAAGCGGTCGCCCTGCCCCGCTCCACCGAGTCCGTTGCCAGGATTCTCCGCTTCGCCAATCGTCATCGAATCCCGGTAACACCCCGCGGCGCCGGCTTTGGTTATGTCGGCGGATGTGTGCCTGTCCACGGAGGCATCGCGCTATCCGTTGCGCGAATGAAGCGCATCCGCGAGATCAACGCGCGCGACTTTGTGGCGGTCGTCGAACCGGGTGTCATCACAGCCCGTTTGCAGGAACGCGCTAGCGCCAAAGGCCTCTACTATCCACCGGATCCGGCCAGTCGCGCCGATTGCAGCATCGGTGGCAACGTCGCCACCAACGCCGGCGGACCGCGCTGCCTGAAATACGGCGTGACACGCGACTACGTCCTGGGACTCAAAGTCGTCCTGCCCGATGGCACCATCGTGCAAACCGGCAGCCGCACGCACAAAAACAAAACCGGCTTTGACCTTCATCGATTATTCGTCGGTTCCGAGGGATTACTGGGCGTTGTTACGGAAGCGACACTGAAGCTCCTGCCTCGTCCCCCTCACCGAGCCGCGCTCAGCGTTGGTTTCAAGACGATGGCAGCCGCGGCCCAGGCGATTCGCGACATATTTGCCAACGGGTTCCTGCCCAGCGCGGTGGAAGTCGCCGATGCATTCACGCTGCAAGCCGCACAAAAGCGCACAGGCTCAAATCTATTCGCCGGATGCGAGGCACATCTGATTGTGGAACTCGACGGCCAGGAGAAATCCGTTCGCGGAGATCTGCGCCAGATCGAAAAACTGATTCACTCATCCCAGGCGCTTTTCGTGGATAAGGCCATCGGCGAAGTGAAATGCGAAGCGATCTGGCAGTTGCGCCGCGAGTTCTCGTACGGCCTGCGCGACACCGGACTCACCAAGCTCAATGAGGACATCACCGTGCCGCGCGGCTGCCTCGAAAAGTTGTTCAAATTCGCGGCGCGCCTTCAGAAGAAACACGGCTTTCCCGTCGCCTGTTTTGGTCACGCGGGTGACGGCAACATCCACGTCAATGTCATGGTCGATTTCAACCAACCGGCTGCCCGGAAGAAAAGTGACGGCTGCCTGGACGAATTGTTTCGGCAGGTGATTGATTGGGGCGGCGTGGTCACGGGTGAGCACGGAATCGGGCTGGCCAAGAAACCCTGGTGGAAGATGGCGGTCTCGCCAGAACTCCGACAACTTCATCGAACCGTGAAGGCAGCGTTGGATCCGAACAACATTCTGAATCCCGGCAAGTTTGTCTGACAAACCGTCAAAAATGTGGCAACCGTCGCGAGGAGAATCTGACTTGATCTGCTTTTCCAGAAGACAAGTGAGCCTCGTTACCTCGACTGCTACGAATTGGTACGTTTTTCAACCTATATCCGTCGGCTTGATGGGCACAAAAAAGGGAGGCTTCCTGTAATCTCAAGTGGCTTCGGCAATTCACCCAACGGGTGAGTTGTTTGGTTAGTTCCAGACTTTCTGCTCCGCCCCATTTTGTGGATTTTTGTGTTTCTTGTGGCTACCCAGATTGCCGTTTTAAGGTTCGACGGCCTCCGGACTCCGCAATTGTCGAAAGTAATTTTTGAACACGAGTACCGATGGCCGATGCGACGGCAGTTTTTGAATACCGTTCTACCCCGTCGCGGGTTCGCCGATGGCGAATTGGAGTTTCGGATCTCCAGCGACGTTTTCTTTGCCCAGCCACATTCTGAGCAACGAGCGGACAGGCTTGAATCCATGCTCTTCAGCAACGGAGACCGCCGCCGTATTCGCATCCGGAATGTCCCAGAATGTTCGGCCGTTGATCTTCGGCAACAGACATTGAAGAAGTTCGCATCCAGCTTTCACATCGGCGGCCACGACTGGACCGAAATAATTCGCCCTCATCCCGTCGCGGAGCATTCCAAAGCCGTTCCCGTTGGAGCACACGATTCGGGAGTCCCGCTTCAGTTTGTCCAGCCACCCC
>CALBIE010000879.1 GCA_937893495.1 uncultured Verrucomicrobiales bacterium
CATTATTGCCAATACCAATGTTTGTCGCATCACACAAGTTAGCGGATTGTCAAAAATGTAGCAGCCGACGTGAGGAGATTCTGATCTTCGTGAAGTTTGAGCCTCGTTACCTCGGCTGCTACGAGGTTTTGAAATCGCCTCTCTAATCTTGGATTGAAATGCATCCACAACGAAACGGCTCGCGATCCGCCTTGGGAGTCCAAGCAGCCGTTTAATTCTTCACACTGCGGATTCCAACACGATTTTCGGGTGCTTGGCGGCTATTTTCAGAAGCACCTTGGCCGGACCAGCCGGTTTTTGGCGACCCTGTTCCCAGTTCTGCAGTGTGTTCTCGCTGATACCCAGCAACCTTGCAAACTTGGTCTGCGGCAGGCCGAGTTTCCTGCGCACGTCCACCACGTCGTTGGCGGTCCGCACTTCGAAACGCCGGGACGGTTTGGCGTCACCGCGCTCGATGACGGCGGCTTCCTTCACACTTTGCAGCAATTCGTTAAACAATTCCTTTTTCATGAAAGAATACACGATGGAGACTACGCCGTGTGTGATTAAATGTGGGGAAGAGCTAATTCCAGAGTTGCGGCCATCGACCGTTGGAGCGAAAGACTCGAAGCTGGGCGAGGTCGGCGGCGTTTTGCTTCAACCAGGCGCAGCCGGGCAGTTTGAGGCGTGCCTGGAGGACATGCTTGTGCGCGGACTCGATCAGGCCGGAGCCGATGGGCAGTTCGCGCGCCAGCGCGCCGGCGTAATCCAACTGGTCCCGGCGATTGTTGAGGTACCGGTGGGCCGCACGTATCGGAGCCTCCTCGGGGGCGAGTTCGTCGGCTTCGAGCCGGGATTCCAATTCGGCGATCACCTTCGCGAGCGCGCCGGCCTTGAGCCGCCGCTGCTGGGTTCGCCGCCATTGATCGGGGGCGCGCGTGCGGCAGCTTGGCGCGGCCGCGCGCAGGTAATCTTTGACGTGAAAAAAATCACACAGAAAGTCCGCTCGGGAACCAAAGATCTCCTCGACCTGCCGGACAATCCACCCGGCTCCATCGCCCACCGAGTGAATCGGACTTTCCTGCCGACGGCCGGCCGCCTTGGCCGCGTGCCCCCAACGCCGTCCAAGATCCTCCACGCTCTGGAAACTGACCGCGTAGGTGGTCTGGACACTGCCCTGGGCCTGGGCGGCGGCCAGTCGGATTTCTTCATACTGTCGGGGTCGGGGACCTTTGCGCGGCCCCGCCTCGACCGTGCAGACCATGGAGCCGTCGGCCTCGACGATGAGGGTCGGCCCGCAACCCGGAGGTAGAGCCCGGTATTCGCGCCCAGCCTCCTGCTCCTGCAACCCGGCCGCGCGTCCGGCACAGGCCAGGGTGACCTTGCGCACCGCGCTGGCATTGATCTCAAAGCCGTAGTGTTCCCGGACCCGATCCGTGGCCCGGGCAAAGGATTGCTCGCTTCCGAAATCGGCCAGCACACGTTGGAGCGCGCGCGAACAGCCACGCTGCCGGACGCCAATTCTTTCGGGCAGGGGGCGTTGATAGGAACAGAGGTCCGTGCGCCAAACCCGCTCTTCTACCGTGATGAACCCGTAGACGCTGTACCAGCTCAGGTTCTTTTTTTTTTGAGCTGCGCCTCGGGATGTTCCCGGCGCAGCTCATCGGCAACGGTGGCTTCGGCATGGGCGACCCAGGACTCAAGCGTGGTACGCCCGAGCTGGCGCGTCAGTTCGATGAGTTGGGCTTCCACCTCATCGGCGGTGCCGACGGAATGCTCGCATCCGTCAGCCAGCCCGAGCACGGATCGGAAGCGCTCAAAGAGTGGCGGGTGCGCCCGCAGGCGTGCGACGAAGTGCGATTCGTCGGGCGACAAAGGTGAAATATCATTAGCCATCCGGATCTTAAACCATACCGGAAACTCAAAGTACAGCTTTATCGTTATTTATTGGACACTTTTCTACCCCCACTTTCAATCACACACGACTACGCCAGTGGCGTAGTCCGGTCAATTTATATGCCAGGACGATGTAATTGAATCGACCGTGGCATTCGTGTAGCAGCAACCTGGATTTTCCAAATCGGTTCGCGATTGGGAGTACATTCGTGCGAAGGCGCGCCCATGGGAGCGCGGCTTATAGCTCTCCCAGAGTTATTCGTCGAAGCAAGGAGACCCTGGAAGGTTCGGTCCCCGCAGCTTCGGTGAATAACTCTGCGGCCGAAAAAACTGCTTGCCCAAGGTGCCCTGAGAGAAATTTCCTTCAACTGGAAAACACGCATCGCCCGGTTACGAATTGCGCGGCTGTGTCGGAGACCAGCTGCGACATTGTCCAATCTGCGAAACGCTTCAGGTTTCTCTAATCGCTGCTTGAAGGTGATCGGAGCGTCGTCAAGGCGGCATCAATTGCCGATGATCAGGCCAGGATACAGGCGCGTCTGTATTCGACAGAACCAGCCGCAGATACTCCCTCGGCCACAGCCGATCCGCACGAAACAGGAATCAGGGAAAAGTTTGACGCCACAATCATTGAGTGACGGCTGCGGCTGGTCTCCGACACAGCCGCGCTCCGGGGGCTGCGCCAGAACCCCCCCGCGAGAGGCGGGCTCAAGGAAGCCGATTGGAACAACTACTCGGCCGTCTTCCCGCCCGCCGCTTCATCAGCCGACCGGCCGATCGCCGCATACAGACTGAACTGCGACACGTTGTAGTCGGCGACGGTATCCACGAGGATGCGCCGGGCGTTGGCCAGACTTTGAATCGCCTGCAACACCTCGATGGGCAAGCCCTGTTTCTGAAAGATGCGCGAGCGGTTGAGCTCAAACGATTTCACTGCGCTCTGAACCGCCTCTTCCGCGATGCCGATCTGGCGGCGGCGACTACTGACCTGCGCATGCGCCTGCTTCACGTCGAAGATGATCAGGTCCATGATTCCCGCCTTGGAATGCTTCGCCTGTTCGAGCAGTGACTTGCGCTCGTTGACGCGCTCGCGATTTCCGAGGCCGAAGTTCTCCAATCGCCAATAAAGCAACGCGCTGAAATCTGTCCGACCACCGGTGTTCGCGATGCCGCCCCCGATTCCACCGCCAAACCCGCCGGCACTCGCGCCCACGGTGACGTTGGGAATCACCGGGCTGTATCGCGCTTGCGAAACCCGACTGGAAGCGGCTTTCACAATGGCATCGCCGTGTTTCACCTCTGGACGATTCTGCAGCGCCAGCGCAACCAACTCCGCCAACGGTTGGTCGTTTCCCTGCACCGCAACGGGTGTAACTGACGATTCAGCCGGACTCAATTCCACTCCATGGGCCAGATGCAGCAGGCTGGACAAACGAGCCGCCGCCACCGCGAATTCCTCGTTCGCCTTTTCAGATTCGCGCGCCCGCATCAACTCCTCCACCCGCATGCGCTGGGCGTCGGATTGAAGTCCTTCACCGCTACTGGCGAAATCCGCGGTCACCTTTGCCAATTCGGCGGTATTCTTCAGCGACTGGGCGGCAACCACGATTCCCGCCCGCGCCCGAACGAGGTTGAAATAGGCTTCCGCCGTCTGGAGCAATATGACATTCCCCATCGCATCACTGGCCGCCTTGGCGGCTTGGCGATCCTGTCGCGCCGCCAGTGGTTCAAAATACGCGTCGGCCAGATTCGCGCTGACCTGCAATCCCGGAATCGCAACCGTGCCGGCTCCGACGGCACCCGCTCCGGCACCGATAAATCCGGCATTGCGACTGACTTCCCCGACACGTCCACCGGTTTCCTGCAAGCGCCCTTCCTGATGTGTCCAACTTCCGCCAACGGTCAACGATGGTATCAGCAGATATTCCATCCGTCGCAGATGAGCATCGGCCTCTTTCACCGATTCACGGGCAATGGCGATGCGGTAGTTGCGCCCATCGGCGAGTCGCAACGCCGCAGCGAGATCAATCGTCATCGGCCCGCTGTTCGGCACGGTCGGTTTCGCCGCGGCAGGCTTCACCTCCACCGTTTCGGGTGATTTCGCTTCGACGGTCACATTGGTAAGTTCCTGCGCCTTCGCCGCGAGAGAAATCCCGACCGCCGCCAATAGGAAAATTAAATTCTTCATTTCAATTTCGTCTGCCCGCGAAAATGGCGACTACGCCGACGCGGGTTGCTGCAAACCCGGTCTCACGGGATCCAGTTTTACCACGGCATAAACACACGGCACGAGAAAGAGCGTCAAGAATGTTGAGACCAGCATGCCGCCGATCAACGCCCGAGCCAGCGGCAACATCGCCTCACTGCCGGGAGCGAGTTGGAACGAAAGCGGCGCCATTGACGCCACGAGCACGAAGGCGGTCATCAGAATCGGGCGCAGGCGGACACAGGCTGCCATCCACGCCGCCTTCGCGGATTCAATGCCACGTTCGCGCAGATGGTTGGCATAGTCCACAAGCAGGATCGAGTTGTTCACCACCACCCCGATCATCATCAACGTGCCCATCAGTGACTGAATATTGATGGTGGTGCCAGTCAGCCAGAGAATGCCCAGCACCCCGGTGAGACCGAGCGGCACGGCGAGCATGATTATCAGCGGATCCAACACCGACCGGAATTGCGCCATCATGATCAGATAAACGAGAATCGCCGCAGTGGCCAGTCCCCAACCGAGTGATTTGGCGTCCTCCTTCATCTTGGCCACCGGACCGCGCAGTGTGGTTGCCACCCCGGAATCGAACTTGATTTCCTTGAGCGCCTCCTCGATGTCGTGCGCCACGGAACCAAGATCCCGGCCCTTCACATTCACGTAAACATCGTTCACCCGGGAGAGGTTGTAATGAGCAATTTCACCGGGGATGTTTACCCGCGCGATATCCGCCACTTCGGACAAAGGAATCGTGGTGGGTCCGTTTTCGGTCGTGATCGGCAAAGGGAGATTCCGCAGGTCGTCGAGCGATTTGACCTCGTTGTCCTTGTATTGCACGCCCATGTAAAAATCGACGCCGGTTTTCGGATCCACCCAGATATTCTCAGCGAAGCCGATGCTGGAGGCGAGCGCGGTCGAGATGTTCTCGGCAATCACCTTCTGCGACAGCCCAAAGTAGGCAGCTCTTGTGCGGTCCACCCGAATGTCGAATTGGGGGTAATCCAGCGCCTGAGCAATCTGCACATCAACCGCGCCATCAATCTTGCGGACGCGTTCAACGATCAGCTCAGCGGCCTTGCGGGTTGCCGCGGTACTTCCCGCCGAGACCTGCACGTTAATCGGGGTGGCCACGCCTTCATTCAACGCGGCATTAATGACCCCGCCGCTTACAAACAGGAACTGGTTCTGTGGAAACTTTTCGGCAAATTTCTTGCGCAGGATTTCGACGTACTCCCGGGTCGAGGTCTTGCGACCTTCCTGATGCAGAGTCACCACCATGAAGGCGGTGTCGGGTCCGGAATTGGGGCTGAGCATCGTGGAGAACCCGGCACCTTTGCCGGTCGGAAGACCAATGTTGGCCATGACGGTTTCGACCTCTTCTTTCGGAATGATTCCGCCGATGACCTCCTCCAGCTCCATGATAAACTTCTCCGTCTCCTCGATTCGCATGCCGGGAGTGGTCTTCACGCGCACCTCAAAGACGCCGGCATCCACATCCGGGAAAAGCTCCTTGCCGATGCGCGGATACAGAAGCAGCGAGATGGCCACCAGCGCCACGCCGCCCCCAATCACGACGTAGCGCGCCTTCATCGCCGTCTGCAACAGATCGGCGAAAATTCCGGACGGCTCGGCATAGTCGTCATTCGTCTTCGTGTCGCCGTAGCGGGCGTTCAACATCCGCGAGCAGAAGGCGGGCACAATGGTCATGGCCACAAAGTAGGACGCGGCGATGGTCAGAACGGCGGCCAGGGCAAGCGGCGCGAAGAGATACTTGATCATGCCGGTGAGGAAGATCGCGGGAATGAAAATGGCCAATGTGGTCACCGTGCCGGCGAGAACCGGAGTGGCCACTTCTTCGGTCGCGTCCCGCGCGGCATCGGTGCTGCTTTTGCCGAAGCCGAGATGTCGCACGATGTTCTCGACCACGACGATGCCGCCATCGATGACGGTCCCCACCGCGAGGGCTATTCCGCCGAGGGTCATCACGTTGATGGTGTGACCGGAGAAATAAAAACCGAGCATGCCGATCACCAGCGCGAGCGGAATCACGAGCAGCACCGCCACGGAGGGCATGAACCGGCGGAGGAACAGAACCACGACCAGGGCCACCAGCAATGCCCCCGCCCCGACCTCGTATTCTAGATTGCGAATGGCGTTGCGGATATAGCTCGATTGGTCGCTGACCAGCGTGATCTCCGCCGCTTGCGGAATCTCGCCGCGTTCCTTCATCAGAGGCACCTCGCTGGCCAGTCCCTTCCGGATCCGATCCACCACTTCGATGGAATTCTCACCGGGTTCGCGATGCAGCGGGCAATAGACGGAACGCTTGCCGTTCACGCGGACGATATTGCTCTGAATGGCCGCATCATCTTTGGTGACCCCGATGTCCCGGATGAAAATCGGTTTTCCGTTCCGCACTGCCACCGGGATGTTGTCGATGTCTTCGGCCGACGGCAGCGTGTTGACGGTGTGCACCTGGTATTCGGTCTTGCCCATCTTCATGGTGCCGCCCGCCATCACGAGATTGGCCTCGGTGAGGGCCTTGACCACATCCGTCGGCGCGAGGTGATGAGCGCGCAGCTTGTCCGGGTCCACGTAAACCATCATCTGCCGGAACTTGCCGCCGAAGGGATGCGGGATCTGCACACCCTTGAGACCGCCCATTTTGTTGCGCACCGCGTAGTAACCGATTTTGTAGAGCTCCGTCTCCGACAGACCCTCGCCCGCGATGGAAGCCAGCACCACCGGCAGATTCGCCGGTTCACTCCGCAGGGTAAACGGCCAGTCAATGTCCGGTGGCAGATGGTGTATGTCGTTTGCCTCCAGATTGATGATCTCGTTGAGCGCAGCGGCGGGATCCGTGCCGGGATGAAACTGCACCCGGATCACGCAGGCGCCGGGAACACTCCGCGCTTCCTGATGATCTATATCGCTCGCCAGCGTCAGAATGCGTTCCACCCGTGAGGAGATGGATTTCTCGATTTCCAGCGGCGGCATGCCGGGATAGGAAAAATAACTCACCACCACCGGTGTCTTGAAATCCGGCAGGATGTCGGCGGGAATTTTCGGGATGACCGAGAACCCCAGAATGGACAAACCGATGGCCGCGGCCCAGACCGCGTAGGGATTACGAAGAGCAAATCGAACTAGAAACATGGTTTAAATAATTTGGATTGGTGAAGTACTTGACGCGGAGTGGATCAATGGAAACCTGATTTGGTTCAGCCACTCTGCCCGCACGGCACTCATTCAGTTGTCCAGCACCTTCACTGCCTGGCCGTCCGCCAACCGATTCAACATGTGGGTAACAATTCGCTCGCCACCGGTGAGCCCGGAAAGGATTTCGATGTGGTGACCGTCATCCATCCCAATCTTAACTGGAACATGGGCGATCGCGCTTCCACCTTTCACCACATAAACGATGCTTTCACTGCCGGACTCATTAAACCGAACCGCATCGGCCGGCACTACCAGCCCGGTCTTCTCCTGCATAATAATCACCACGTTGCCATACATGCCGGGGATCAATCGGCCCTTCTCGTTTTTCAAATCAATCTCCACGGACATGGTGCGTGTCATCGGGTCCAATCGTCCCGCCGCACGGGAAACCACACTTTTGAAAACCTCGCCCGGAACTGCCGGAAACGAAATTTCCACGGCATCGTTTTTGCCCACCCACACCGCGTCTTTTTCGGGAACAGGCACGGTGACGCGCAGGACATCAACCTTGGAAACCGTGAACAGAGGTTCACGCGAGCCATCTGAGTTGGCCGGATTCCGCACGAGGTCGCCCGGGTCCACCGAGCGTTGCGTCACCAGGCCGGCGAAGGGCGCCTTGATCGAAGAGTATTCCAGCATGACTTTCATCTCCTCCATCGACTTCTGCGCTACGGTTGCCGCCGCTTCGGCCGCAGTGAATTCTGCCGCAGCCGCGCGTTCGCGAGCACGGGTCACGTTCAGATTTTCTTTCATGGATTCAAGCGAAGCCCTGGCGGCGCGCAAGCGGTTTTCCGCTTCATCCTTCACCTTTGGCGTTACGGCACCGGATTTGACCAGATCGATCGCCCGATCAAATTCACTCTGGTCGGCGGCGACCTGAGCCTCGCCCTTCTGGATATCCGCCACAGCCTGCTGAACCAGGGCCTTCGACACCTGCATCGCGGCCTGGACGCGCGTGATATCCGCCTTCACTCGAACCGCCTCGGCGACCGAGCGCTCGAAAGCCTTCTCCATTTCGGGAACCTCGATACGCAACAATTCCTGTCCGACAGCAACGACATCGCCAATATCCACGCTGAGTTTGCCGGCATAACCCGCGACCTTGGCGTACAACTCAGCCTCGTAGTAGGCCCGGGCAGTGGCCGGTTGAGACGTGGTTTTGCGCAGCGTCGCCAGTTGCGGTTGCACCGTTTTCACGGAAACAGCATCGGCGGCAAAAGCGGGGGACACAGGTTGCAAGCAACCGGTAAAGAGGAGAACAGCGCAAAAAACGCGGGCAAGTTCAGTTTTCATGTCAGCAAAATAAACAACATCACCCCCGTATCAGGCGGGCCCGGTTCGCAGGCAATGGTTTACCGGGGTCGAGAATGGTCACAACTTCAACTGGCGGAGAAAATGGCGAAGGCGAAGTGTCGACACCATGCCGGAATCCTTAAGATTCCTTCAGGATTGACCGCTGGTGGGAGCCTGGACGGCAGGGTAATCAGGGATTCTCCGGTGGATGGAAAGGACAATCTGGAAGCGGCTGCCCTTTCCCGCTTCACTCGCCAGTTCGATGCGGCCGCCGAGTTGCTCGATGGAAAGCCTGGCAATGGCAAGTCCAAGTCCCGCGCCGCCCTCGGAACGCGAGCGCGCCTTGTCGATGCGATAGAAACGATCAAAAATCTTTTGGTGGTGTTCCGGCGCGATGCCCGGACCTTCATCGGCGATTTCGACAATTGCCTCTCTGTCGCGCTGGAAACAACGCACCCGCACCTTTGTTCCGGCCGGACTGTAGCGGATGGCATTGTGCAGGATGTTCATCACCGCATGACGCAGGAGCAACGGATCGGCGCTGACAACCAGGCCGGGATCGCCGACAACCTCGACGGTCTGCTGTTTCTCCACCGCCAGCACGTCCACGCAGTCGCAAACCTCCGCGATCAATTCGTCCACGCGCACCGCCTCACAATGGAGCAGCGTCCGCCCGCTCTCCACGCGGGCGAACCGCAGCATGGCATCAAGGAGGTCGTTCAAACGCTGCGCCTCCTCCAGCATGCTGCCCATGGTTTCACGCAGTGTCGTTGCATCACCGGCTTCGCGCAGGGCCACTTCGCCGACGGCGCGCAAGGCCGTCAGGGGTGTTCGAAGCTCGTGCGAGGCGTCCGCGGTAAATCGCTTGAGAGACTCGAAGGAATTCTCCAGCCGCTGCAAAGTCTGGTTGAAGACTGCGGCTAACTGGCCGAGTTCATCGTGTGGATTCGGATTGGGCAGACGCTGGCTCAAGGCTTCGGAGGTGATTTGCTGCGCTTGTTCGGCCATGGCGCTGATCGGCTTCAATGTCCGACCTGCCATCACGTATCCGCCCAACGCCGCCAGCAGCGCCGACAGCGGCACACCCAGGGTCAGTCCAATCAGGATTTCCCGCAACGTGCGACGCAACCCGGATTTGTCCCGAAAGACGCGCAAGGTCACCTCACGCCCACCAATTCGGGCGGCGCGCTCCAGCGTGCGCGCGGGCAGGCCCGGGTCCAACTCGAGATTGTAAAACGCGTGCGCCTGATCATTGGAGGGCCGGGGTGGCGGCGGGACCTGCGCTCCGTTCGCAGGCCAGTGACTTAGCAGGAGTTCGCCGCCTGACCAGACATCGAACCACGTCTCCGCGTAACCGGGACTGCTCGGAGTCGCCGGGCTGGCCTTCTTCCACTGGATGCGGCCCGAGTCGCTCGGTTCCAGGTGGGCTTCAATCAAATTCCAGTCGATGCGCAATTGGTGGTCCAATTCGACGTGCAGCCGGCGCTCGATCAACACATAAACCACCGGGGTCAAACTCAGCATGATGCCGCTGGCGACCAGCGTGAACCACACGGCAAGACGAAGTTTCAGCGAGCGGCGTTGCCACCAGTCCTTCACGGTTCGCTTTCCTCCTTCAGCATGAAGCCCACCCCGCGCACGGTCTGGATGAGTCGAGTCCGCCGGCCTTCATCCACCTTTTTCCGCAGGTGGGCCAGATGGACATCAATGACATTGTCCAATGGGGTCGCCCGATTCGGCTCGCGCCAGACATCCTGCGCCAGCATCTGCCGGGTCACGACCTGCCCCTCGTAGCGCATCAGGTGAACGAGCAGATCGAACTCGCGCGGTGTGAGAACAATTTCCTGACCGGCGCGCCAGACCAGGCGTGATCGAATGTCCAACACCAGATCGCCAACCTCCTTTCGCAAGGGCTCGCCCGGCACCGTCCGCCGCAAAAGAGCGCGTATCCGGGCGAGCAATTCAGCGAAAGCGAACGGCTTGACGAGATAGTCATCCGCCCCGTTATCAAGGCCCGTGACCCGGTCCTCAACGGCATCCCGCGCCGTCAGCAGCAGCACGGGAGGTTTGGCGCTGCGGGCACGCAACGTTTTAAGGATTTCAATCCCGTCCCGTCCGGGCAGCATCCAGTCCAGCACCACCATATCGAAGGCTTCCGAGTTCAGCCGGGAGAATCCTTCCTCTCCGGTCCGGACCACGGCGGCATCGTAGCCTTCCGCCTCCAACCCGCGACGGATGGCCTGCGCGGTCTTGGCTTCGTCTTCGATGACGAGGATCTTCACTCCGTCGAGTATCACGTCTTTCGGCCACCGGGCCAAGAGCGCGTTTCTGAAGAAAGGTTGATCTTGCAATCGTTTGAACTGCGGCCGCCTCGTTCCGATTCAGGAGGGAGCAGTTTTCACTGAGGGAAAGACATCAAACTTCATCGGCAAATCCGTCTTCGGTAGCGAGCGGGCGACTGGATTTCTGACTCGTTCCGCTACTCATTGAAAGCCGCACCTCGGCGGCAAAATCGGCTGGTCGAGTCCATGTCGGAAAGGGTTACAGGCTTTGACCGGAACCATGCAACTGGAGCGGCAGGAGCGCGGAATTCATTCGCGGAAGCGTCCACTTTCCACCTGCGTTCACGCGCTTTCCCATGTCATCCGGACCCAACACCGATTCGTGTTTCAGAACCACCCATCGAAATACTCGGAAGCCGATTCGCAAATCCACGTTTCCGCGGAATGAATTCCGCGCTCCATCGGCATCGTTCCGGTTCAGGCGGCCTTCGGTCGGCATCACACCAGACCGCCGATCTCATCTCAGTTTATTGCATTTCCGTCGCCGGCCAAGGCGGGGCACCCGCAATTCTCCCTCTCCATGAACCTCGTAGCAGCGAACGTGAGTTCGCTCATTTCAACGGCATTGGGAACAGCCAGAACGGATTCACCAGGCTGTGTAAAAACCAAAAACCGATCGAGATTCGATACTAAAAACAGGTTCAATTCACTCTCGCAAAAAATTAAAACGCGTCTCAACGCCATTGTGTGCGTCGCATTTCTGAGGCGCTCATGTGCCGGCGAGTTTTCACACAGCCCGACACGTCCACTGCTACGGTTCATGGGGAGTTTCCTGTTCCTTCTCGACCTGCTCACCGGCCATGAACTGATTTTACCGCAGATTCAGGGAAGCCGCAGATTGAGTCTTCCTCTGTGGCTTCCCTGAATCTGTGGCAGAGATCCCATCTGGTTCATGGGGAGGGGCGCGTAACCTTTCCTGTTCACCAACGAACCTCCCCTCCCCTCCCCTCCATTCCCATGGGGGGGAGGGAGACCAAGCGCCGCCTTTGGATCAATTCAGGCACCTGCAAGAAAGTGGGATGTGCCCCAGACCGCCTGAAGGCGGAACTACGAACGCATGCCCGCTCGTTGGCATGTTCCTGCGGCATGAATGCCGCGCTCCAAACTCACCATTTCTCTCACGGATACCATTTCTTCACATACCCCAGTGCCCATTCGGTGGTCTTGTCGGAATGACAGATGTTGCAACTGTTGGGCACACCGAGAGACTTCGTCGCCGCCGGCGAAATAAACTCGAACGTGTGATTGCGCGCCTCGGCAGCCACGGAGTTCTTGCCGGTCTTCGCCATGTGGCACTCAATGCACTGGCTCCCCGTGCTCTCGGGCGCGTGATGAGTGTGATCGGACAGCGTCGCGTACTTCGGGCCGTTGGAAGTGCGGGGCCCGTGGCAGGAGAGGCAAAGCGCGTTGGATGGACCGGATTTAATCGTCATCGACTGGTGCCGCGACCCGTGCCCATCGTGACAGACCGTGCATTGCAACCCGGCATGAGCCATCACGCTGCGCAGGAACGTGTTGCCTTGAACCCGGTTTTTGTTCGCCGTGCCGTTCTCCAGAAACTCCGCTGTCTTCTTCCCCTTCTCCGCCTTGAACCCATGCCAGAAATCCGACAACGCGAGCCCCGGTTGATAGCCCACCGGCCACGCGTATTTCGTCCCCGGCGGTTTGCCGGAGAGATGGCACGACAAACACACGTCCATCGAACGCTCCACCGACAACCGGGCGGGATTGACGATGTTCGCCTTCGTCGCGTTCGCCGAATGAGCCTTGCCGGGGCCATGACAACTTTCGCAAGCGATGTTGAGTTCCACCCAGTTCCCCGCCACGGCATCCACCCCCGTGCTGTGGCAACCGGCGCAGAGTTTGAAATTCGAACGCGTCTTCCAGTCCGGGTGATGCGGATACCACCAATCGCCCTTGCCGCGATACGACTGCCAGATCTTTTTCGCCACACTCCACTGTGCCGGGAACACGACTTCCTCGCCATCCACCTCGCCGACGTAGCGTTGCTTCCACCGGCTGCCGATGACCCATTTGACATCCTTCAACTCGAACTGCCGATGTTCGCTTGGCACCGTGAAATCCGCGAGGATCGTCCGATTGGTTCCCGTCGCAATCGCCGGCTGAATCATCTTTGCGTGCAACGACTCTTTCCATGTGTCGAAGTAACCCTGATGACACTCGGCACATTTGATGGCGCCGACGTATTGACTCTGATCGATCTTCCGCCAGACCGGTTCGGGCTCCGCAGGAGGGACGGCAGACTGACTGGTCAGCGAAAAGGCAATCACAATGACCGCGACGGAATGAATGAACAAAGAAGAGATGGCCGGTCGCCCGAGATTGCCGCGTCCGCGATTCACCGACGACCCGATGGGATTCATGATGGGTGAAATCTTGTCACCCGTTTACAAAGTGTCAACCAACTGTCATAAGTTCCTTGTCTGGTTTACCCCAAGCCCCTAATAGGCTGTGCAAGCAACACCAACATGACCTGCCAGCCAATCGGGGAAGGTCGCCGGACCCGATCACTGCTGATGACACCTGCCAGACAGGGTAAGATCACGCCCATGCGCAAAAGATTCCATTCCCGAATCGGTCTCCTATCCCTGCTCACCGCCCTGGCGTTTGTCGGTTGCCGGCACTTCGAGCCGCAGCCCATCGAGCCGGCACAGAATCTCCAGAAGTTTGAGCAGCGTTCCCTCGCTGACGCCGGGCTGACGGAGTTCGTGCAATCCCGCCTCAAGCGCGGATCCTCCGGCTGGAACCTCGAAACACTGACGCTCGCGGCCTTCTATTTTCATCCCGACCTCGAAGCCGCGCGCGCCCGCTGGGCCGTAGCCGCGGCGGGAAAAGTCACTGCCGGACAACGACCCAATCCCACGTTGGGTGTCAACCCGCTCAACAACACGACGGCCAGGATTCCCTCGCCGTGGATTGTCGCCGCCAGCCTGGACGTGCCGATTGAAACAGCGGGAAAACGCGGCAAGCGCAATGCCCGCGCGGAACACCTCTCACAGGCGGCGCGGTTGGGCATCGCCTCGACTGCCTGGGAAGTGCGGACGCGACTGCGCCGTGCCTTTCTCGAACTGTGGTCGGCACAGGAAGCCGGGGTGGCGCTCGCAGAACAGCATGCCGCGCAAAAGGAGATTGTCCGCCTGCTCGAAGGCCAGCGCGAAGCCGGAGCCGTCACGATTGCCGAGGTCACGCGCGAGCGCATCACGCTGGAGCGGACCCGCGTGGCCCTGCTCGACGCGCAGAACCGCCGCACCATCGCCCGGGTGCAGCTCGCCACGGCCATCGGCGTCCCCTCAGGCGCGCTCGACGGCGTGACGTTTTCCTTCACCGCATTCACGCAGGCACCGGGTGAACTCCCGCCGGTCGAGGCGCGCCGCCGCGCATTGCTTAATCGTGCCGACATCCTCGCCGCGCTGGCAGAATACGCCGCCAGCGAAGCGACATTGCGGTTGGAAATCGCCAAGCAGTATCCCGATGTGCACCTCAACCCCGGTTACGAATACGATCAGGGCGACAACAAATGGGGATTAGGCCGAATGGCGCCAGCTTAAGCGGGTTGGTCGAGGATTTTGAGCGGGGTGTCATCG
>CALBIE010000880.1 GCA_937893495.1 uncultured Verrucomicrobiales bacterium
AGGCGCAGTTCCCCTTTGGCCGGATCCGGGCGCAGGTTGATCGGGGTCTTCATCAATCAATACTTCGAGAGCGTTCATACGGTAAGAGGCCTAACTTCAATGACTGTAGCGATTGTGGCGCGCCCATTGCAACCGGAACGCATTGTACAGATTAGGAGGCGACCAAATACTCACGGGTCTCCTTTCCGCCCGCGATGTAAACAATCTCGTGTGTTTGGGCGGCCAAAGTGTGGCCTTTCAATCTTTCCAGGGCATCAGGCCCAACAGGAACATTCTGCCCGCAAAGCACAATGCGAGACCACTGCGAAAATCTGTCAGGTGAGTCGTAACCCATCATGAAATGCTCACGCTCAAAACGCGCCTCCACTGCACCGCGCTCATCATGTTGCTCGAAGCCCGATATCAATATGAGGGCTGCCTCCAACTCTGGATGCAGTCGTAATAAGGACGCGACGACCTTCAACGCTTCAGGTGTTGCTTCAAATGGTGCTGGTGCGTTCATAGCTGCCTGACATCCGGGTCGGTCGGTTGCCAACATCCTGCCGACGACATTAAATTATCACAAAGACGGACCACGTCGACAGCCATCCCTGCATTGATTCGATGCTCCTTCGCCGCGCTCAGTCGGTCAAGTCAATGCCGGTTTCGTCAAGCCTCTCTTCGCTTCGGGGTTGTCATAAAATTGGGCCACGGCGAAGACCAAACCACGCGCAGGCGGCGACGAGAGCAGTCAGAATCAGACTTCGGGCAAAAAACTCGAAGCTGAAGTTGGATGGGATGAAGACGCTGCGGGTATAGAGAAAGAAGAAAATCGTGAGCGCGACGACAGCGCCTCGATACCGGGGCGCAGACGGGCCTGCAAACAGACTGTGGCCGAGCCGCGCGACCAGAAATGCCCACACACCGAAAACGAGCAACCCAAGTAAGTCGGGAAATATGACAAGGCCGAAATACATCCGGTAAGATGACCCCGGCTTCAGTAGAGGCGAGACAACAAGTGCCGACGCAAGAACCCAGACACCGAATGTAGCGAGCGTTGAAAGTAGAAGTAGTGAGAAGTTACGCATTTGCGTGGCGCGTAGCAGCGCCTGACATCCGGGTCGACCCGTTACCGGCATCCTGCCGACACCATTAAATTATCACAAAGACGGTTCGCGTCGACACCCAATCCTTCTTTGGCCAGACGGGAATTTACATCGGCTCTTCCTTCGTTCACAATGCCGATCAACAGGAGCCAGTCGTGCCGAAAACAATCTCATCTTCCCTTCCGGTTAATCCCGATCCGCGGCGACCCGACTATGCCGCATGGCGGCGTGACCGGTTGGATGAGCAACTGGTGCGGGAAAGCGGCGGCGCTCAACCGGCCGAGCGATTGCTCCAGGTTATCTGGCAACATCAGCGCCTGAAACCCGGCGCGCTCCGCATGACGGATGGCCGACGCGTGCGCGTGTTGCATCCGGGTTTCTGTAACTTCGAAGCCGGGCCGGATTTCCGCAAAGCCGTGTTGCAATTCGATGACGAACCGCCCGTTTGCGGCGAGGTCGAGATTGACGTCGCCGTTTCCGGCTGGCACGCGCACGGGCACGATACGAATCCATCTTTCCGGGATACCTTACTGCGCGTCGTCTGGACCGCGCCCGGATCAGGCGGTGCGGCCGTTTTGCCGATGAAGCCAAATCTGGAATGTCCTTGGAACCAGCTCAAGCACTGGGCGGCGGCGGAACCGCTGGGCGATTTGCCCGTCAAATTGCACGGCCTTTGTTGCGCTCCCATGAGCGAAGCAAGCGATGACGAGGTGAGGAACATTCTACGACAGGCTGCGCGAGTGCGGTTGGAGAGCAAGTCCACCTTGTTGCGAAACCGCGCGAAACATTCCGGCTGGGAACAGGCGCTCTGGGAGGGCTTGTTTACGGGATTGGGCTACAAACAAAACCAGTGGCCGATGCGGAATCTCGCCATTGCGATCCCGGAACTTCGCGAGCGGCTCGGTCGCCGAATGCGTTCATCAAGCGACTGGCTGGCAGTCCTGCTCGGCATTGGTGGTCTTCTCCCCGTCGAGTTACCCCGAAGCGAACTGAAGAAGTCCGAGCACTTGCGCAAACTGTGGGATGTCTGGTGGCGACTGCGTGATGAATTGGCGCATTTAATCCAGCCACCGGAAGTGTGGCAAATGTCCGGCGTCCGGCCGGCGAATCGACCGGAGCGACGCCTGGCCCTCGCCGCGCAATGGCTCGCCGACGCGAGCTTCATCAGAAGATTGGAGCAGTGGTTCACGACCGCGAACAAAGAGCCGGATTCAGCAAGATTAATCCTGCCGCTCTTGAACGGCCAGCCGGACGATTTCTGGGAATCCCATTTCACCTTTTCATCCCGGCCGCTGAAAAGACCGGCACCGCTACTCGGGCCGGGGCGCGCGACGGACATGGCGATCAATACCATTCTTCCCTGGTTCTACGCTCGGGCCAACGCAGGCAAGGACCAGGCGGTCCGCGAACAGGTCGGGCAGATTTACTTCAACTGGCCTCGCGCCGACGACAACGCGGTGCTGAAACTCGCCCGCCAGCGTCTGTTGGGAACCGTTTCCACAAAACTTTTCAAAACGGCCGCGCATCAACAGGGCCTGCTGCAAATCGTTCGCGATTTTTGCGCGAAAACAGATTCGCTCTGTACCGATTGTCCGTTCCCGGATTACGTGAAAGCGTGGTCACTGCGCTGACGATGCGGTTCGCGACGGGCAATGCAATCTCCGGCACTTGCGTAGTTTAATTTTCGGGGCACAATCGCGAAACCGATGTCGCTGACAGAATTGCAACCCAAATTCCGAAATGGAAAGGGGAGCGCGCCCGCCTCGGGCGCTGTTTTCCGCGCCCTCGCGGAAAACCCGGTCGCACTAAAAAGATCCAGGCATTCGTGTCAGTCCCGCGCGCAATGCGCGGGCCGCGAGGCGCGGCCAGCCACACCCGGGGCGGGTGTGCTCCCCAACTTCGGAATTCGCGTTTTTTCCATCCGCCCGGACTGGATTTGTTTCGCCGTAATTCTTGTGCTGACCCTGCCTGCGGCAGTCGCGGCCGCACAGCCGGCGATTGATCCGGCGCATTCCAAACAGATGGCGCAGGGGTTGGCGTTGTTCCAAGAGACGATTCGTCCGGCTTTGCTGACGCACTGCGTCAAATGTCATGGTGGCGAGAAGACGAAGGCTGACTTCAACCTGACCTCGCGTGAATCGTTGCTGAAGGGTTATTCCGATGGGCCGGCGATTATCGCCGGTAACGGCAAAGCGAGTCGATTGTTCGAGGTGATTTCCCATGCGGATGAACCCCATATGCCGGCGGACTCCGACCAACTGCCCGGCAACCTGATTGCGGAGTTCGCGAGATGGATTGATCTGGGGGCACCGTATGACCGACCCCTGATTGACCCCGCGACGATCGCAAAGGGCAAAGAGCCGATGCGGGTGACGGAAAAAGATCGGCAATTCTGGTCGTTCCAACCCTTGGGTAAGATCGTTCCTCCGAAAACGCGGTCCACCGATCTGATAAAAAACGACCTCGACCGGTTTGTATTCTCCACGCTGGAAACGAAAGGCTTGAAACCAGCGTCACCCGCCGACAAGCGAACCCTGATTCGACGTGCCTTTTTCGACCTCATCGGCCTGCCACCCACGCCCGCGGAAGTGGACGCGTTTGTTGCGGACAACGATCCGCGCGCCTACGAAAAGCTGGTCGATGGCCTGCTGAAGAGCCCGCATTACGGTGAACGGTGGGCGCGGCATTGGCTGGACGCGGCCCGCTTTGCGGAGAGCCACGGATTTGAGCAGGATTACGATCGTCCCTTTGCCTATCACTATCGCGATTTCGTCATCAAGGCGCTCAATGCCGACATGCCTTACGACCAGTTCGTAAAGTGGCAACTGGCCGGCGACGAATTCGCACCGGATGAACCGTTGGCGTTGATGGCGACGGGCTTCATGGGTGCCGGCGTCTTCCCGACGCAGTTGACCGAGAAGGAATTTGAATCCGCGCGCTACGACGAACTCGATGACATGGCGGCCACGACCGGCACTGCGATGTTGGGGTTGACGATTGGCTGCGCACGTTGCCATGACCACAAATTCGACCCGATTCCGACGCGCGACTATTATCGCTTCGTTTCCACTTTCACGACGACCATCCGCAGCGAAATTGATCTCGATCTGGAGCCACAATCGAACACAGGCAAACTGGCGGTCTGGCAGGCGAAACATGATGCCCTCATGGCGAAGCGGGAAAACTACGAGCGGATTCAGTTAGAGGAAAAATTCGCTTCATGGTTAATGACGGGCGGAAGCGGAACAGCTCCCCAGGGCACCTGGCAAATCCTCGACTATTCAAGCGCTGTTTCAGAACGCGGCAGTACTTTGACAAAACTCGCCGACGGTTCCGTGCTGGTGTCGGGTAAAAATCCCCAGCACGACAAATACGTGTTTGTAACCCACACCGATTCGCAGAATATTCGCGCGCTGCGAGTCGAAGCCCTGACCCATTCCTCAATGCCCGGAAAAGGACCGGGGCGAGCGGATAACGGTAATTTCGCACTGGTGGATCTGAAGGTGTATGCCCGCCGAGACGGTGAAGCAGTCGAAAAGAAGCAATGGCAAAAATTTCGCGTTGCCCGGGTGACCCACGAGCAGAATCAGGGCGGCCTGTCGGCCAGGGCATCGTTCGATGAAAACACAACAGGTTCCGGCTGGGCGGTCGATGGCGGTGGCATCGGTAAAGCTCAGGCAGCGGTTTTCGAATTCGCGAAACCCGTTGGATTCCCCGAAGGGACGATGCTGGAAGTGATCATGACATTCGGCGCGAACGTTCGACACAACCTCGGACGGCCACGGTTGTCGATTACCACGGAAACGAATGCCCCGGCCAGAATTGGCGATGGCGTGTCGCAACACCTGGCGGAGGCGTTTGAAAAAATGCGCGCCGGGCGTTCAGCGGAATTGTCGGCGGAACAACGCGCCACGTTATTCCGCGACTTCGCGAAGCGCGATGCACATTGGGCGACGATGGATGCCGTCGTGCAAAAGTCCATGGAACAGAAACCGGCCAAAGAACTGAAAAAAGTTCAGGTCACGAGCGAAGGCTTTAAACCGACCAAGCATCACGCCGATGGCCGTGGTTTTCCTCATTTCTATCCGAAAACTTACTTCCTGAATCGCGGCGATGTGAACCAGAAACAGGACGCGGTTTCACCGGGGTTCCTCCAGGTACTGATGCGCGACCAAAAGACGGAGCAGCACTGGCAGATTTCGCCACCGAGCGGCTGGCGCACGTCGTATCGACGTCGGTCGCTGGCAAATTGGATTACCGATACCGAACACGGCGCGGGACATTTGCTGGCGCGCGTCATCGTCAATCGACTCTGGCATCACCACCTCGGTCACGGAATTGTGGCGACGCCAAACGATTTCGGTTTTCAAGGCGCGCGGCCGACTCATCCGGAACTTTTGGATTACCTGGCGAATCAATTGATCAAAAACGGCTGGCGATTGAATGCGATTCACAAATTGATCATGACGAGCGCGACGTATCGACAGAGTAGCGACTTTGTGTCCGCGAACGCAAAGGCCGATCCGGAAAACCAGTATTTCTGGCGCTACGACCCGCATCGTTTGGAGGCCGAATCGATTCGCGATTCCATGCTGGCAATCAGCGGACAACTGGACCGAACCATGTTTGGCCCGGGCACGCTGGATGAAAAGCAACGGCGGCGCAGCATCTACTTCATGATCAAGCGCAGCAAGATGGTGCCCATGATGCAGTTGTTCGACATGCCCGAACCATTGGTGAGTCAAGGCAATCGGCCGGCCACCACTGTCGCGCCACAGGCGCTGATGTTCATGAACAATCCCCAGGTCCGGCTCTACGCCGAAGGTCTGGCGAAGAAAATTGAAAGCAACGATTTGGCAGCAGCGGTGCGCAATGGCTTCCGGGCGGTGTTGGGTCGGGAACCCATGGTGGATGAAGTCAGCGACAACGTTCGATTTCTGAAAGAGCAAACGGCTTCTTATACCGGTGGCAATGCGCGGCAATTGGCTCTCGCGGATTTCAGCCAGGTGTTAATGAGCCTCAATGAGTTCGTTTACGTGCAATGAGTGAATCCAGGATAGATCGAAGACAATGGTTGCGACGGGCCGGCGGCGGGTTTGGCATGCTCGGACTAGCCTCGTTGCTGGGCGAGCAGGGCCTTTTGGAATCGTCCAGCCAGGCGGTGCGTTCAGCGGACCCGATGTCGCCGAAGCAAACTCACCTCGGCCAGGGGGCGAAATCAGTGATCTGGTTGTTTATCAATGGCGGCCCCAGCCACGTGGATACATGGGATTACAAACCCGGCCTGGAAAAGGCCGACGGCAAAGAACTGGAGGGCTTCGATAAATTTACCGGGTTCTTCTCCAATTCCGTTGGTCCCTTGATGAAATCGCCGTTTGAATTCAAACGACATGGTCAATGCGGAAAAATGGTCAGTGAAATTTTTCCAGCCTTGTCCCGACACGTGGATAAAATGGCATTTGTTCACTCGGGTCACACGGAATCGAATAATCACAGCCCCGCCCTGTTCATGATGAATTGTGGCCAACCCCGCATGGGCCTTCCATGTGTGGGATCGTGGGTAACCTATGGACTTGGTTCCGAGAGTCGCAATCTCCCGGCATTCGTCGTCATGTCCGATCCCCTGGATCGCGGCTTGCCGAAAGGTCATGCGGCAAACTGGGGTACCGGCTTTCTGCCCAGCGTCTATCAGGGCACCTGGTTGAAGCCGAAAGGCGATCCCATCGATAATTTGTATCGGCCGAAACACATGGATGACGCCCAGCAACGGCGCCAACTGGATTTGCTGGCGCGAATGAATCGTCGGAATTTTGCAACCAGACCCGAGGAACTGGAACTGGCGGCGCGGATTGAAAGCTTTGAATTGGCGTATCGAATGCAAGGCGCGGCACCGGAGGCGATCAACGTCGATACGGAACCGGAACACGTTCGTAGCCTGTATGGGGTCGGAGAGAAACGGTGCGATCATTTCGCCCGGCAATGCCTGACGGCCCGGCGAATGGTCGAGCGCGGCGTGCGATTCGTGCAGATCTATTCCGGCGGCATGGAAAATCAACGTTCATGGGACGGGCATCGCGATATCTACGGCAACCACAGTCAATTCGCCGGCGAAACGGATATTCCCATCGCCGGGCTGCTGGCTGACCTGGAGCAACGCGGGTTGCTGGATGAAACGCTGGTGATCTGGGGCGGCGAATTCGGTCGCTTGCCGGTAGCGCAGAAGGGCGCGCAACCGGGACGCGATCATAATCCGCACGCCTTCACTTTCTGGATGGCCGGCGGTGGCGTGAAGGGCGGAGTGTCCTATGGCGAGACCGATGAAATTGGCCACAAAGCCGCCGTGGACAAAGTTCACGTGAACGACCTGCACGCCACGATTCTTCATCTGCTCGGAATGGATCACACGCGCCTGACCTATAAGTATAACGGGCGCAGGTTTCGTCTGTCCGACGTCGCCGGCAACGTGATAACGGAAATCCTGGCGTAGCAGAGGGGCGTCTTCTCAATCGCGAATAATCCGCATCATTCGGTGGATGATTCCCGTTCCGTTCGACTCCTCAAACAAATCGGGCAGAGGCATTTTGCTCCCGGAGAGGTCGGCATTTTGATGGCCGGAAGTTCAAAACACCAGCATCGCCTGTCTCCGGCTCCAACATCGCAGCGAAAGGGACTTCCGCATTCCGGGCAGGTTTGATTTGGTCGTTTTGAGTCGGCGGCGTGGTCGTTCATGGAACGCTTGAAATCGCGGACGGCATTGTTAACCCGGGCATTCGAAATGACCAGCCTTGCCTGACCATGGCGGGAATGATAAGTCAACGGGATGCGCATAGGCCTCATTTCCGCGGCGACTTATCGTTACATGGATGAACCCCGCCGCTTCGGTTCACATCACGGAACGGCTTTCGCCGCCACGTTCAACGGATTCGATGCCGCCGAAGTGGCCAAGCACAAGTGGACGTTTGTGCGGGCGACCAAAAGAATTGAAGGTGCGCAAGTGGTAAAAGTCTGGGACACGGAAAAAGTCTGGGCCGAACGATTGGCGAAGGCCTGCAACATCAAGACCGTCTGCGATTCGCCGGCCGAATGCGCCGAGGGAGTGGATGTGGTCATCATCATTGACGACGGCTCGGGGGAGCAAAGCAAGTATGCCGCCGTACCGTTGAAGAAGGGCATTCCCACGTTCTGCGACAAGCCGCTCGCGATGACGGGAAAGAAGGCAAAAGCGGTGGCCGATCTGGTGAAGCAGACGGGTACGCCATTCATGTCCGCCAGTTCATTGCGGTTTGTGCCCGACATTTTAAAGCTGAAAGCCGAAGTCGCGAAGCTTGGTCCGGTTCACCTCGCGCAAACAATTTGCGGCAATGAACTCGTCTATTACGGCATTCACGCGCTCTCGATGGCTTACGCCGTGCTCGGTCGCGGGGCAATCTCGGCCATCAACGTCGGACAACCAGGGATGAACATCGTGCGGATTCGATTCGCGGATCATCGCGACGTGGTGCTGATGGTCGGCGAGAGCGACTGGATGCGCGCGGGTTATCAGATCAGTTTATTCGGCAAGCAGGGATGGCAGACCGTAAAGCCGGATTTGAAAGACCTGTATTGGTATCTGCTCAAGGAGTTTGTGAGTTACGTGAAAACGGGCAAGGAGCCGTATCCACTGGACGAAGAAGTGGAGTTGATCGCCGCGCTCGAGGCCGGCAAACGCTCGCTTACGGAGCAACGGGAAGTGACCATCGCCGAAGTGTTGAAGTGAGCGATTAAAGGCGCAGACTTCCCGCCATTCCATTTGCCACAAAGAATACAAAAATCCACGAAAGCGGACACGCTGCAACCAGCACGGAGGCACCCGTGGATTCACTGTCACCCCGAATCAAGCACTTGATTCTCGACTCGTCCAGAATGGTGGTTCTGTGCCTCTTTGTAATTTTTGTGGCTGACCTGTCGGGCATCTGATGTGAGACGGAAATTCTGACAAAATTGGCGGCCCAATAGCTACTTCGATGAAAAAGCCAGTCGGTCAAGCGCTGAAAAAAAACGATTCCAGCGTGGCTTCCAATAGTGCTCACGGTCGAAGGAAAGGACGACGGATGATGCCCGTCCAATAATCTCTGATTCCGGCACGAATCCAAAGTAACGGGAATCATGGCTGTTATCGCGATTGTCGCCGAGGACGAGATAGTTTCCATCAGGAACAACGACCGGACTAATATACCGCCTTGCATGAACCTGAGGAGTCCCCATCACTGAATGGCGCCGTCCGCTCAGGATTTCCGTCGCGACAACGTGATTATCCCGAGTCGCGATCTGGAGAAATTCCAACGTTTCCGGCACCGAGTTTTCATAGGTGACCGCCTTCCCGTTGATGAAAAGCATATTTCGCCGCATTGAAACTTTATCACCGGGCAGCCCAATGATTCGCTTAATCATCCGCGTGCCGTCGTCCGGTGAGAAAAATACGACAATGTCACCCCGCTGCGGCTTCTCCCAGTGAGCCAGGCGAACCTTGGTAAACGGCACTTTCAAGTCGTACGCGAGCTTGTTCACCCAGACTCGATCTCCTTCAAGAATCGTAGGGTTCATCGAAGCCGTCGGCACATCGTTCCAGTCCGCGAAAGCTGACCGTAACGCACATGATACGAGCAAAAATGCAAACAGAGTATAGCCCCAATCTTTCCACAGACTGCGGACCCGGGCTTTGCACTGCACCAGTTTCACGCTGCTATGGAAACACAACTGGCCTGAATGTTCAATCTTCAGAAAAACCAGTCGGTTGGACCGATTCGTTCCCAGAAGGAATGGATTGAATCTTGCCCAACCTTCCATGCCTTCCTATTTTCATGCCATGACACGAATGACAACAGTTGCCGGGCTACTCCTCAGCTCGGTGATATTGCTCAATGCGCAGGCGGCCAATCGGCAGGAACTGGAGGATAAAATGCTGCGACTTCAAGCCGAGGTGGAGGACTTAAAGGCGGCAAATGGTGCCTTACAGAAAAACTTCTCCAAACTGCAAGAGTACTACAGCACGCTCAACCGCGAAATGCAGCGCATCGCCAAAGCGTATGCCATCGCCGGAATGGATTACGCCCGCAAGGATGATTTGACTATCATCACCAAATCTATTCAAGAAGCGGAATCACGACGCGAAGCAGACAAGAGACTATTTCTGGATAAATTCGAACAATTGAAAAAGATTATCGCCGAAACACCGCCGAAGGTCATTCAGGTCCCGGCGAGCAGAGGCAGCGGGAGTGGCCGGCCTCGAACAGCCGACGAACCGCTCGGTGTCACCCATACGGTTGCGCAAGGACAGACCCTTTACGACATCATCGCTGCGTATAATGACGACCTGGAAAAACGCGGACGCAAGGCACGAGTAACGCTGGATCAGATCACCGCTGCCAATCCCGGCCTCAAACCGAATCTCCTGAAAGTCGGGCAAAAGATTTTTATCCCGATTGTCGACTGATGCCGTGAGCCCTCGTCAAACTGTTTTCAATTACGCCTTATGATGAAATGGACCCGCCGCACTCATCTCTACCTGGGATGCTTCTTCACTCCAATGCTGCTGTTCTACATCCTCACCGGTTGGTACCAGACGATCAATCCGGAGCGACTCAAGCATCCAAGCGAGGCGGAGTCATTTCTCCAGAAAGTCCGCACGGTACACGTCGATCAGATTTATCCAGCCGGTGGCGATGAATTTGACAAACCTACGTCGCCAAAGCTGTTTCAATTTCTGGTTGTGGTCATGTCGCTGGCGGCAACCGTGACAATCGGACTCGGGGTATTTCTTGCGTTCAAAACATTGAAATCGAAGTGGCCGCTGTGGGCGACACTGGCAGGTGGGATACTGGTTCCAATACTGATGCTATGGCTCGGCCGCGGCGGTTGACACCTTGACTCCTACTCGTGGCGAAGCGCCTCGATGGGATCCAGATCAGCGGCCTGCGAGGCGGGGTAGAGTCCAAAGATGATGCCCACCGCACCGGAGATGCCAAAGGAGATAATGACA
>CALBIE010000881.1 GCA_937893495.1 uncultured Verrucomicrobiales bacterium
GGTTCGTTGGTGCGCTACAAACACTCTCATGAAAGCCCTTTATTCCTCCGTCATCGGTCTGCTCGCCACTGCTCTGATTGCACTGGCGGCCGACAAACCGGCAACCGCTCCCATCATCAAGGTTGGATTCGCCGAAACCGACATTACTCCCGATCTGGGCATGGAACAGCCCGGCGGATACGGCAAATCCTATCACCGCAGTTTTCATGATGCCTGCAAGGTTCGGGCGGCGGTATTCGACGACGGCAAAACGCGGGTTGCTCTGGTCGGTATCGATACGCTGGCCGTGCCACGTTACACCGTGCTGGAGGCGCGGGCGGAGATTCAGAAACGGTGCGGCATCAAAACCGAGGCCGTGATGGTCGGAGCCTCGCATTCGCACTCATCCGGTCCCGTGGGGATGGTGCAACCGGGCGAATACGACCACGCTTCCGCGTTGGTTCAGGATCTGGCCTACAACAAATCTTCCGTGGCCGACCGCGGTTTCATGCTGCGGCTCAAATCACAGATCGTTGAAGCCGTTTGTCAGGCCGATCGGGCGAGGGTCGAGGCAAAGGTCGCGGTGGGCAGCGGGCATGAGGACAAGGTTTCCTACAATCGCCGACTCCGCATGAAGGGCGGCATCACGTTCAGTCATCCCGGCGTCGGCAATCCCGATATTCTCGGCTATGCCGGGCCGATTGATCCTGAGGTCGGCGTCATCGGCGCGTGGGATAAGGATGGCAAACTGCTCGGTGTGATTGTGAACTTCGCCTGTCATGCCACGACCAGTCCGGGAGGCATTTCCGCGAACTGGATTCATTACCTTGAACGCACGCTTCGCGGAGCCACCGGCAACGCCGCGTTGCCCGTCGTATTCCTCCAGGGCGCCTGTGGTGACATCACCCAGGTTGACAATCTCAGCCCTGTCGCCCGCCCCGGTGCGGAGGACTGGGCCGAGCGTGTGGGCGGGCGCGTCGGAGCAGAGGCGTTCAAAACGCTTTTGCTGATCCGCCAAGGCGCAGGCACCGACATTCCGATCGATGTGCGTCAAAAGGTCTGGAACGTGGGCCGTCGCATTCCCACACCGGAGCGGGTGCAGCAAAGCCTGTCCGTCGCGCAGAAGGCGCCACAGGAGGTCGGCGCGACGACGTGGACCTTTGCCAAGGAAATCCTGATGCTCGACGCGCAGATCGCCAAACTCCCCAGGGTGGAAGTGGAGGTGCTGGCCATCCAGGTGGGGCCGGCCGTGTTCGTGAGCAATCCGGCCGAATATTTCGTGCAGTACGGTCTCGACATCAAAAAGGGCAGCAGGTTCCCGTTCACCTTCCCCGTGGAACTGGCCAATGGCTGCGTCGGTTACGTGCCCACGGAAGAGGCCATGGGACCAGGCGGGGGCGGTTACGAGACGCGGCTCACCAGCTACAGCAATCTCGAAGTAAGTGCAGGCCGACAGTTCGCCGACACGGGAATCGCGTTGGCCAATCAGATGAAACCCGGGGTAATTCCGGTGCCCCCGCCGGCTCCGCCATTTCGTTCTGCCTGGCTCTACGGCAATGTGCCACCGGAAGTTCGTTAACGCCTATTCCGGGCGCTGGCCTGACCGAAGTTCGAATCGCGAAGTTCAGTCAGGTAATCAGTGTAAATCTCCCGCTCCGCCTCGACCGGGGAGAGAGTTCGCCAAAACCAAGTTTCGCGCTTTGAACCCCTGAACTGTAGCAGCCGACGTGAGGAGGCTCTAATATCTTTTGCCATTCGTTGCATGAGCCTCCTTACGTCGGCTGCTACCAGGTTCATGGAGAGGGATGAAAGAGGGGCAAAGCCCCGGTCTCATACCAGCCTGGGGCACCGCCCCAGGAAACGGACCGGAGAAATCCAGGGAGCGCTGAAGGCGCGATCCATCATAACCGGTGCAACGGAACCGGAGATCGAATGGATTGGCGGGCGTCATCGTGGCACGGGCTTTCAGCCCTTGGTTCGTTTGTTGGCGGTCGAATACCCAGGGCGTTGCCCTGGGCTGTGATGGGGCGCGCCGCTGGCGCTGGGCGTGGTGAGTACGTTGACCCGAGAAGAGATGAGGTTTGCGGCGATGAGTGAGATGCGTTTACCAGTCTGTCTCGCGATAGTCCTTGAGGAATTTCCCCCAGACGTGATCGCCGGTGTTGATGCCCGCGATGATGGGATCCACGATGCGCGCGGCGCCATCGACGATGTCCAGCGGCGGATGGAAGCGGTGCTCCTTTGTTTTGCGCGCCGCAATCTGCACCGGGTCTTCATCCGTCACCCAGCCGGTGTCCACGGCGTTCATGTGGATGCCATCCGCCTGATAATCCGCCGCCGAGGTGCGCGTCATCATGTTCAGCGCGGCCTTGGCCATGTTGGTGTGCGGATGCCGCGTGGTCTTGAACTTGCGATAGAACTGACCCTCGACGGCCGAGACGTTGACGATGTGTTTGTCGCGTTCGGGAGTGCGGAGCATCAGCGGCTTGAGTCGCGCATTCAGGATGAACGGCGCGATGGCATTCACGAGTTGCACCTCCAGCAGCTCGACCGCCGGCACCTCGTGCATCATGAGTCGCCATGAATTGCGTTCGCGCAAATCCACCTGTTGCAAATCCTGATCCAGCTTGCCCTGCGGGAACAATCCCTTCTGCGCTTCCAGTTCATCGGGCAGCAGCGGAATCTGCGACAACTCGGCGGCGCGCGTGATGCCCGCAACCTCCGACATGCGTCGCTGTGCCACCGCTGCATCTCCCTCGGGCAACATGTGATAGCCACGCAACCCTTCGTAAGCCCCCAGCAATTGACGGGCGTCGGCCGGCATCGCCTCCACCGACGCGGTTTCCATCTCCATCATGTGCTCATAAAAATCCGGCGGCCGGCGCACCGTCTGGCAGGCATTGTTGATGATGAAATCCAACCGCGATTGCGTCGCGAGCAGATGCCGGCAAAAGGCCTCCACGCTCGGCGTGTGACGGAGATCGAGGCCGAAGATTGCCAGTCGATTTCCCCACTGCGCGAAATCAGGCTCTGCCGCGTAACGCACGGCTGAGTCGCGGGGGAAACGCGTGCAGACGATGACCTGTGCCCCGGCCCGCAACAGCTTGATGCCCGCCTGATAACCGATCTTCACGCGCCCCCCCGTCAACAGTGCCACGCGGCCATGCAGGTCCGCCGACTCGGTGCGCTTGCGGAAATTCAACTCCGCGCATGGCGGACAAAGTTGGTCGTAGAAATGGTGAATCGCGGAGTAATCCTTTTTGCAGATATAACAGTTCTGCGGCTCGACGACTTCACGGAATTCCACGTCGCCGGTCACCTCGTGCTGCACGAAGTCAATCGGCGGCGTTACGTTGGGCGACATGAAGACCGGCTTCTGTCGCAGTTTGCGGATGCCCGTCTCATTGAGTCGGGCCTGATCGCGCTGAATCTTGTCCGCTTTCTGCTGGCGGGCGCGGGCTTTCACCACGCGACGGCGCTCGGTGATGTCCGGGCAAAAGATATCGCCGGCAGCGGTCAGGAACCTCGTACGCTCCTCAACGGTCAGCCGGTCGAGCAGTGCCCGGTTGCCGGCAATCTGCTCCAGCAGTTCAGCGGCGGCCTTCAAGCGTTCGGTCAGTGCGTCGACCGCCGCCACTTGGTCGGGCTCCGTGAGCGTTTGATTTGAGTTGGCGGACATGTCTTAAAAGGGGAGAGACAGTAACCACCGCCTGCGGACCGGGCGAATCAAATTGCGAAGCAAAGCCCAGGGGTGAAGAAAGTGAACTCACGCCCATCTCTCAGCGTCTGTGACTCGCCAGTTTATTCGTTGCCACCCGAATTCACGGGAATTAAGCATGGAACCATGCAATTGGAGCGGCGGGAGCGCGGAATTCATTCCGCAGAAGGGTCCACTTTCCACCGACGTTCACGCACTTTCCCCGGCCTTCGGTACCCGACACCATTTCGTGTTTCAGAATCACCCAGCGAAATCCACTAAAGCCGATTGGCAAATCCACGCTTCTGCGGAATGAATTCCGCGCTCCATCTGTATCGTTCCGGTCAAGGGTGTGCCGCCGAAGCGGGGTAATTTCGGACACCGGGGTCGTTCAATACGCTGAAATCGAGATGAATCGGCAAACCCACGGACTCGCAACCGTGGGGTGCGTCTTCCGCGGCGCGCCATAGCGCGCCAGCGCGACGGCGGCCCACCCGCCGGTTCCGGGAACCTCTGGTTCCCCAGACTCCGGGTTCCTTTACAATAGACACCACCACGTAAGTGAGACGCGCCGTCAGAGAAACCGCAACTGGCAGGTCTGAGACCTGCCCCACATCACGTCAGAATGTCCCGAATAACTTTCCCATCGGAAATCCAGTGCGGACGGCCCAGTCGATCCGAGATCGTCGTCCGCGGAGAAACGCCCAGATGATGCCAGAGCGTCGCCAGCACATCAGCGGGATGCACGGGGGATTTCGCCACCTCGCCACCTTTCATGTCGCTGGCCCCATGCACGAAGCCGCGCTTCACCTTCCCGCCCGCTTGCCGAGTTCCTCCAGCGTATGGCGGTAATGAATCTCCAGCTCGTCCCCATCCTTGGCCAGCAAGGCAGCCAGTCCTTGCCCTTGGGAATGGGCGACGGCTTGTTGAACGGCGGACGCGACTGCTCATCCGCCATTTTCAGGAACAGCAGAAACGTCAACTGCTCGACATAATCGCCACACGACAAACCGTCATCGCGGAGAATGTTGCAATAGTTCCAGAGTTTCTGAACCAGTTGTTGGGGGTTGCTCATCTGTAAATTGTCTCAATCCATCTCAATGGGGCACAACGTGGCACATTGTGGCTGTTTGTGGCCATTTGTGCCACAAATGTGTTGACGATATGCACACGCTATGCGCATCTTATACACAGGTCTGCGGTTACTGAAAGTCGTCTCCATGACGTCGCGGCGAAAGTCGCTTAGGTAACAGGCGGGCCTAATTTATTTCCAGCGGTCAACGGGTTCTTCTTGTCATAATAGTTCCGCGACCCTTCGTATTTCTCCCGGTCGTATAGATCCACCACCAGCCGGATTTTCTCGGCCAGATAATTGTAATACCGCACCTCGCCCTGCTCGAACACCCGCTGCACCGCCCAACAAAGATAATCTGACACCGTCAACAGCGGTTCGGTGCGCGGGTTTTGCACGTTGAACACCGCCCGAGCTTTCAAGTTTTCACCACCCCATTTCTTCGCGGCGCGTTCAGTCGCCAACTTCAATGCGTCGGTCAGCACCTTCTCCCTCGTGCTTGAACCGCGCTCCGCCACATTGAGCACCAAAGTCCCGGCGCGCTTCAGGCGATTCTTCACCAAGTGCGCCAGCAGATCCGCGTAGAATTCCTCTTCCCGGCCATGATGCTGCTTTTCAAACAACGCCGGAATCTTCCGAGCCACCACCATCTCCGCCTCACACGGCAACTCCCGCAGATAGCGCAGCAACACCGCGCGCACATCCGGCGTGTCCTTGCACGCGTGGAAAAAGAAACCGCCCGACGCCACCCGCTTTTGCACGCTAGGAATGGTGTTCAATAGCGGGTCAGCTTCCACCTGGGCTTCTAACGCCTGCAACTCCCGTCGCACGTCAGCCAGTGGACGATCAATCCGCACCACGCCCAGGCCAAAGGTCAGCGACACGCCAGCTTGCCCGACGATCAACTTCCGGCCCTTGCCGTAAAACGTAGTGTCGCCCGTTTCATCCAGAAAACGGTGATGTACCTCTGGCGGCGGAGTTGTAGCTTCTTCCGGCATGATTGCTAAATGGTTTGGTGCGGCAGCAACGCCAGCCAATCCTTGCCCTTGGGAATGGGCGACGGCTTGTTGAACGGCGGACGCGACTGCTCATCCGCCATTTTCAGGAACAGCAGAAACGTCAACTGCTCGACATAATCGCCGTAGGACAAACCGTCATCGCGAAGAATGTTGCAATAATTCCAAAGTTTTTGGACGAGGGCGGTGGGGTTGCTCATTTGCGATTTAGTTGGATTGCTCTCGTTCTCCGGTTCTTGGGCAACAATTGAGAAATTGCCTCGTCAGTGAACCCAATTTCGTGAAGCAGGCATACCTCAAGGAGCAAACTCAACTGCTCGCTCATTAACCATACCTGCGTCCAGTCTGTCTCGGGCGGGCGCTCCTCAGATGTTGAGTCCGGGTGCGTAAGCAGATTGCGTAGGTCAGCTACAGCTCCAGCGAACTGCCCCGGTTCGCCTAGGAAAGGTTTGAGGACGGCCGCATACTTTCCGCAAATATCTTGGACGCGCTTACGGAGAGAGAACTCATGCAGATACTTGAGTTTGTTCTTCAAGCTGGACCGGAAGTCAGCGTCAAGATTCTGAGGAATCGCATCCCATAGAATCTTCTGAAGACCGCTTCGATATTCTTCGTTGGACTGGTATTTTCCGCCCACAAACGCGCGGTGATACGCTTCAATTGCGTGGGCGAGCGCAAGAAAGCGTTGATTCACATACATGTCGGAATTGTAAAGCGTCGAAAAATACAGATTGCACACCGGTTCGAGGAGCTGGTGCTTATTAAAGTAGAGTTTGATAAACGAGGACGCATCAGGTGTCAGATCCCCCAAACAAAATTGCATGTCGTGAGGCATGAGACTCTTCTTCGTGTCTCCGTCGAAGGAAAGCTTCCGAATGATCTCAAAGTCTTCGTAAATATTTTGACCTTGGATGACATGCTTGGGCTTATCGATGCGCGCTTTAACAGAGAGTGCGTAGACCGGGCGCGCCACGCCCAAGGAAACAAAATGTTGAAACTGGTGAACAACCTCCTCAAATGCCTCGTAAGGTGTAAGCGGCTTCGCCTCCAACGTAAAAAAACAATCCTCGGACAAAGTGCAATTGCCATACCCCGGGTTGAGATGGCCGGTAAATGCTAAGGAGAGACCAAACTCTCCAACCGAACCAAGAGAAATGTCGGGCAACATCTTCTGTGTCACGTGCCATTCCTTTCCAGAAGCCCCCGGTGCGACACCAATTCCGCTGGTCCAAGCCCATTCATGGAGATGACTCAGGTCAGCGGTAACCTTGGCAAACTTCATTTCGGCGGGTGTGGTGAAATGGCCACCAACCACGCCAAAATAACAGGATACTTCGGCAATGCGTGCGCCAGGAAGGTGCATCGTGAGATTCTTCGTGTGACAATCAAAAAGGGTGATCGGTTTTCCCTTTGCA